>NZ_CCBH010000158.1:0-79139 GCF_001368935.1 Novosphingobium sp. KN65.2 | reverse complement strand
CGGCCCTTTCACGGCTGAAACACGGGTTCGAGTCCCGTAGGGGTCACCATCTCTTCCGGCGCGACCGGCGCCGTAGCGACCTTTCGCACCCCCGAAAATCCTCCATACCGCGCAAAGCGATACGCGATTTCGTTCGCGCGATTGATCTGACCTGCGACATCCCTCTAAGGATGGCCGATGTCCGATCTGGCAGAGGCAGCCCGAGCTGCGAATCACATCCGCAGCCTGACGCCGCGACAGCGCGAACGACGCGCGCGTATTCTCGATGCGGCCTATGCCCTGCTGGTCCGCCATGGCTACGACGCGATGTCGACGAAGATGATCGCCAGCGAAGCGGGCGTTGCAGAGCGCACCCTGTTCAACATCTACAAGACCAAGGACGCCCTGATCGCCACCGCCGCGCGCGAACGCAGCGAGGGCTTCATCGAGGAAGCCTGGAGCAAGGCGGCCGATCACGGCATCGGCTTCTTCCTTTCCCTATGCGAAACGCTCTCGCGCCGAACCCTTGAAGCGCCCGAAGTGGCGCGGGCATTGGCGCCGGTGCTCGTCCAGCAGACGGATCTCGTCGCCCTGCACGAAGTCTATCGCCGCTATGTCGGAAGAGCGCTGGAGGAACTGGTCGACCGGGATGCGCTGGACCCGGCAGTCATCGACGTGCTCAACGGGCTGGTCACGATGCGCATGGTAAGCGCAGTCACGCTCTGGGCCGGGCAGGCGATCGCCGACGATGCACTCGAAGCGCACATGCGCCTCGGCGTCTGCGAGGTCCTGTCCCCCCATGTTCGGGGCCCCTTGCACGACTGGTCGATCGAAGAAGCAAGACGCTGCGTTGACGCCCTCGCAAGAACGGCACTTTAGAACCTGATATTAAGGCAAACTGCATTCTGAAGCCCGCACCGCGCCAAGGATATGGCAGTACGGTGCGGCGAAGCGAGGGCGGCGTTCAGTCCATCATCGCAAACAGCGCCCAGGACAGCGCGGTCCCGGCAATGAACAGCGGCCAGGACCAATAGAAGCTGTGCCCCTCGATATAGGTGTGCTGGATCGTGAGCATACCGCCCTTCGAGCCGTTGGAACCGATGATCAAAGACACGACCCAGGTCAGCAGAAATCCGGGAATGAGACCCTTGAGGAATGCCATGATGACTACCTGATTGATGTTCGACTGCGGCGCCAGTGTCGCAGCGAATGGTTAAGATCGGGCTACGCCGCCTCCTTCCTCAATGGAAGTCTCGCGATTTCGGGATCACGCGCGTATCGCGGGGATGGCCCTGGTGGTAGCCGCAGTCGCGGTTTCCGGGCCCGGGGGGCTGCCACGGCTCTACCGGTTCGAACGGCGTATCCTCCTTCACCCCCAGTTGCTGCGCGCGCGTGGGGAGCGGGTTGTTCACGTGATCGGCCCGGGCGATGGTCGCGGGCAGCAGGTCTTCGGAAAGGCGGTGCAGGTCGTGCGTCGCATCGGTGAGGTGCGCGGCAATCACGTGGATCACCTCGTCGTCGTATTCGACACGCCCGCGCACCTCCATCAGCCGCGAGCCCATGATGACCTTGCGCTGGCGCTCCATGACGTGCGGCCAGACGACGACATTGGCGACGCCGGTCTCGTCCTCGAGTGTGATGAAGCACACCCCCTTGGCGCTGCCCGGCCGCTGGCGGATGAGCACGACACCCGCGACCTGCACCATCGAGCGATACTTGCGCGCCAGCAGGTCCGCTGCGCGCACGAATCCGCGCTCGGCCAGCGAGGCACGCAGGAAGGCCATGGGATGGGCTTTGAGCGACAGGCGCTGCGTCTGGTAGTCGGCCACCACTTCCTCGCTGAGCGGCATCCGCGGCAAGCGCGTGGCAGCCTTCTCGGCCCCCTCGTCGCGCGCGGCGGCCGCGGCGAAAAGCGGCAGGTCGGGCGCGGCGATCAGGCTGCGCGCATCCCACAGGGCCTGACGCCGCGACAGCCCCAGCGAACCGAAGGCATCGGCAGAGGCAAGCCGCTCGACCAGCGCCGGGGATAGTCCCGCCCGCTCCCGCAAGGCCCCGACATCGGCGAAAGCCCCCTGCTCCGCCCGTGCCGCGACGAGGCGGGCGGCGGCGTGTTCCGGAAAGCCGTCGATCTGGCGCAGGCCCAGGCGAAGCGCAATGTGACGGTCCAACCGCCCCGTCCCGTCGTCCCTGCAGAGGCGGGAAGCCCGCCCTGCCTCCTCATCCTTGCGGAAAGCGCCCCCCCCACCTTCGCGGGGATGATGCGCAAACCGAGAAACCGGCTTGTCCATCACTTCCAGCGTGCAGTCCCAATCCGAATGATTGACATCGGCGGGCAGCACCCTGACCCCATGCTCGCGCGCGTCGCGCACGATCTGGGCCGGGGCGTAGAAGCCCATCGGCTGCGAATTGAGCAGGGCGCAGGTGAAGGCCCCCGGAAAGTGGCACTTGAGCCAGCTCGAGACATAAACGAGGTGGGCGAAACTCGCCGCGTGGCTCTCGGGGAAGCCGTATTCACCGAAGCCCTTGATCTGGTTGAAGCAACGCTCGGCAAAGTCGGGATCGTAGCCGCGCGCGATCATCCGACCGACCATCATGTCCTGCAGTTCCGAAACCATCCCGCGCGAACGGAACGTCGCCATCGCCTTCCTCAACCGGTTCGCCTCGGCGCTGGTGAAGCGCGCCGCATCGAGCGCGATCTTCATCGCCTGCTCCTGGAAGATCGGCACGCCCAGCGTGCGCCCGAGGATCGAGGAGAGTTCGTCGGGCGGGCCGTGCTCGGGTGCCGGCGCCGGGATCGCCACCGCCTCCTCGCCGCGTCGGCGCTTGAGATAGGGATGGACCATGTCGCCCTGGATCGGCCCGGGCCGCACGATCGCCACCTGTATGACCAGATCGTAGAACTCGCGCGGCTTGAGGCGAGGCAGCATGTTCATCTGCGCCCGGCTTTCGACCTGGAACACGCCGAGCGAATCCCCCCGGCGCAGCATCGCGTAAGTCTCCGGATCCTCACGCGGGACAGTGGCCAGGGTGAGCGGCCTTTCATAATGTTTTTCAAGAAGATCGAGGCATTTTCTGATACAGGTCAGCATACCTAGGGCCAGGACGTCGACCTTGAGAATGCCCAGCGCATCGATGTCGTCCTTGTCCCATTCGATGAAGCTGCGCTCGGGCATGGCGCCGTTGCCGATCGGCACGGTTTCGGTCAGGGGCCCCTGCGTAAGAATGAAGCCGCCGACATGCTGCGAAAGATGGCGGGGCATGCCGATCATCTGCTCGGTCAACTTCAGAACGCGTCTGAGGTGCGGGTCGGTCAGGTCCATGCCCGTCTCGCGGACATGCTTCTCGCCGATCTCCTTGCCGTAACCGCCCCACACGGTGCGGGCGAGCGCACTGGTCACGTCCTCGGACAGGCCCATGGCCTTGCCCACCTCGCGGATCGCCATGCGCGGGCGGTAGTGGATCACCGTCGCGCACAGCCCCGCACGGTGGCGACCATAACGGCGGTAGATGTACTGGATCACTTCCTCGCGCCGCTCGTGCTCGAAATCGACGTCGATGTCGGGCGGCTCCTTCCGCTCCTCGGAAATGAAGCGGTCGAACAGGAGGGCATGCTTGGCCGGATCGACGGCAGTGATCTCCAGGCAGTAGCACACTGCTGAATTGGCTGCCGAGCCGCGTCCCTGACACAGGATTGGCGGTTCCTGATTTCTCGCAAAGTCAACGATGTCCTTGATGGTCAGGAAGTATCTTGCGAGGTTCAGCTTGCCGATCAGTGCCAGTTCGCGCACCAGCGTTTCGCGTACGCCTTCGGGCACGCCCGAGGGATAGCGCCGCGCCGCGCCCTCCCATGTCAGCCTGTCGAGATGCGCCTGCGGATCGAGACCGCCCGGGCAGATCTCCTCGGGATATTCGTACTGCAGTTCCTCAAGGCTGAAAGTGCAGGCATCGGCCAGTTCGCGCGCCGCCGTGACGGCATGCGGCCAGCGATCGAACAGGCGCACCATCTCTTCGGGCGATTTCAGGTGCCGTTCGGCATTGGCTTCGAGCGCCCATCCCGCCCGGGTCACGCTCGTCCGGTGGCGAATGGCGGTCATGACGTCCTGCAAGGGCCGCCGGTCGGGCGCGTGATAGAGCACGTCGTTGGTGGCCAGGATCGACAGGCCATGGGCCTGCGTCATGACGTCAAGCGCCTCGATCCGGGCAATGTCGTCCCCCTTGTGAAAGCGGCAGACTGCCACGTGGCGCAGGCTCGGCAGGCGTGCAGCCAGATGCGGCAGGAGGGTCGAGAGCGGGCCGGTCACCTGCCGTTCGCCATTCCGGTCAGGCCCAATGTCGCGCTTTTCCGGATCCTCGCCCCCCGCAGGACGGGGAAAGGCTACCACGTTGCTTTCCACCGCAACCGTAAGCCGCGTGTCCAGGTCCCGCGGCGGCACCAGCACAAGGTGCACGCCCTGCGCATGGGCGGCGAGCATCCCCAGCGAGATCTCGCATACCCCCTTCTCCTGCCACTGGCCCGAAAGCGTGCCCATGCGCCCTGCGGAAATCATCTGGCACAGGCGCCCATAACCCGTGCGGTCGGCGGGATAGGCAAGGAACACCAGCCCCTCGACCGTCTCGATCCGGCAACCGATCACCGGCCTCAGCCTGAGCGTCTGCGCCTCGGTGTGCAGCCGCACGACGCCGGCCATCGAATTGACGTCGGCAATCCCGAGCGCATCGTAGCCCAGCCTGTAGGCTTCGCTGACCAGATCCGCCGCGTCCGAGGCCCCGCGCAGGAACGAAAAGCAGCTCGCCACGCCCAGCTCGACGAAAGGCGCACGCCGGGGCGGAACGACGCTGTCCGGGTCGATCTCGACGCGATGGCGCTCTGGCGTCAGCGGGGCTTCGGGCATGGCGGCGGTCCTAGGCGCAGATGCCCTGGAGGAACCAAGCCGGCGTGCCGCCGCGCCCGTCGCCGATCACGCCGCTACGGTAGATCCAGTAACGCCGGCCCTGTCCGTCCTCGATGCGGTAATAGTCGCGCAGGCGTGCCGTCCCGCGTTCACGCCACCATTCGGGCGCGATCCGTTCGGGGCCTTCGGCGCGGGCGATCTCGTGAACCTGCCCCCGCCAGCGAAACCGCTTGGGCAGACCGTCGGGGGTCTCGTAGATCACCGCGATCTGCTCAGGCCGATCCAGCATTTTCAGGGGCCTGAAGTAAAAATCGAAAGCAGCTTGCGAAGATGTCTCGCGCTCCAGCGGCCCCTGCCAGCGCTGCGCCCGTTCGGGCAGGTGACTGGCGCGTGGCACCGGCCGGCGCACGGCCTCCTCACCGAGCCGCACCGAGAGCCGGTCGATACAGGCCGCAAGGCTGGTGCCATGGGCTTCGGCCGCCGCTTCGAAATCCTGCTGGGACAGGGCCAGCGGCTCGCACCAGGGCGCGCGCATGCGGACCAGTTCGATGCCGAAGCCTGCGTCGAGCCCTTCCAGCTTGCGCCCGTAGAGACCGGCAAGATGTTCGGCATCGCGGCTCGGGGCGGCCAGTTCGAGACGGCGCACGAGGACTTCGCCGTCGACCTTCCACAGCCCCAGCTCAAGCCGCCGCGCGCCCAGCGCTTCCCCTTCGAGCTGGCGGGCCATGTCCTGCGCCAGATCGGCGACGACACGGTCGAGCAGGTCGCGATGGCGGATCGGCTCCAGCAACCGGCGCTGCACCAGCGGGGCATGGATGACGGTGACCGGCAGCAACGGCTCGGGCACGCAGCCAAGCAACTGGTCCATGCGCAGCAGCGGATTGGCGGCAGCCGAGCGGCGGTTGCGGAACCGGCGCGAAAGGGCATCGCGCGCCACCCCGCCCAGATCGCCAAGACGCTTGAGACCAAGACGGCGCAGCACCGTGAGCACGTCATCGTCAAGTCGCAGCGCCGCGACAGGCAGGCCGGACAGGCGCGCGGCAGGATCGTCGTCGGGATGCAGGATCGCCCCGTCCGGCCCATGATGGGCCAGCGCCCAGGCTGCTCCGGCGGTCGGCGCAAGGGCCAGGCGCACCGACAGCCTGCGCCGGGCGAAAGCAGCCCGCGCATCGGCCAGCAGAGCCGCCTCGCCCCCGAACAGGTGAGCGACGCCGGTAACGTCGACAAGCAGCCCGTCGGGCGGGTCGAGCGCACTCCACGGTCCCCAGCGCATCGCCCAGGCGGCAAGGCTTTCGAGAAAGGCAAGATCGCCCGCCGGGTCCGAAGGCGCGACAGCCAGTTGCGGACAGAGCGTGCGGGCATCGACCAGCATCGCGCCCGGCTGTGCCCCGCCGTTCAGCCCCGCATCGTTGACCGCGGCAAGGCGCGGCCCATGCGCGGTCTCGGCGATCAACGCCAGCGGCTGCGCATCGACGCCCTCACCCGCGGCCAGCCCCTCGACCAGCCGCCAGCGGTCGAGCGCAAGCTGCCTCAGCCAGATGGCGAGGATCCGGCGAGGCGGGGCGGCATTACCCGCGGGCTTCGACCGGCTGGGCATGATGGGACGAAAAGCGGGATGGAGCGATGGCCGCGATGCCCCCTGCCCGTTCGGCCACCAACCGGCCATCGTCACGCAGCACCCAGGTTCCCGGGGGATGGCGGCGGGCACGGAACAGTTCTGCCTGCCAGCTCGGCACGCCGGGAGCCTGCGGATTCCAGCGCGGCTGCGGCGAGGCGCAGGACTGCGCGCGCCAGCGCATGCGGGCGGACGACAGGTCGGCCTTCGCGTCGAGACGAACCAGCCAGAGCGGCACGCCGTGACGCTCGGCAGCAAGGCTGAGACGGCGCGAGGCGGTGAAGTCGAGCGCGCGGGGATTGCCGGTCACTTCGCCGACGACGAAAGCGAAGTCGCGGCAGCGCAGCCCTTCTTCCAGTGCGAAGAGTGCATCTTCTGCACTACGGGCGGAGACATGGACGAGGCGATGACGCAAGGCGCGCGGCAAGCCGGGAAGATAGGGCCGGCCGCTGCGCCGGAGCGCCTCGCGGTCCTGCACCCAAAGCCACATGCGATCCTCCTGCGCATCGGCAGAAGGCCCATCGGAAGACCGGGCAGCCATGCGATCGAGCGCAAGGGCAAGGGCAAGGCCGGCCCCGGCGCCTTCGTTTCCCGCGGCGAAAACTTCACCGTGGGGGACTTCCCCGGAAACCAGGTCGGGGCGCCATGCATCGGCCTGCCTGACAGTGAGGCTGGCGGCAGTGGGAATGGAACTGATTTCAACCATCGAATCGCACCGGAGAAATAATGTTCTTATTATGTTCTCATTTGCCGTGACTGGCAATGGTGCGGATGTGGACAGCCCTGGGGACAACCCGGGGGATGATCGGCGCAAAACTCGGGCAAAGCCGGCGCAAAACTCAGGGACAACCCGGGATAACTTCCCGGCAAGGCCATGGGCCAACGCGGTGACGGAACGCATCCGCCTCTGCCAAGGCAAAGAAAAGGGGGGCAAAAGCCCCCCTTTTCCTCAATGCGCGATCGGACGTCTCACATCGGCGGAACCGGCTGCGGCGGTGCGTCGGGATCCTCCTCGTGCACCTCGATCTTGCCGAGGCCCACGTGGCTCTTGCGATAGCCGTAGGAGAAATAGACCACGAGACCGATGCCGCCCCAGACCGGGAGCACCATCTTCGCCTCGAACGGCAGGTTGAAGAACAGGCCGAGACAGCCCAGTACCGCGATCGGCGCGACCACCCACACCAGAGGGGTGCGGAACGGACGATGCCGGTCAGGCTGGGTCTTGCGCAGGATCATCACCGCCAAAGCGACCATGAAGAACGCGAAGAGCGTGCCCGAGTTCGAGATGTCGGCCAGCTGACCGACCGGCAGGAAGGCCGCGAAGAAGGCCACCGCAACGCCGGTGATCATCGTCACGACGTGCGGGGTCTTCCAGCGCGGGTGGATCGACGCGAGCTTCTCGGGCAGCAGGCCGTCGCGGGCCATGACGAAGAAGATGCGGGTCTGACCGAAAAGCATGATCAGGATGACAGACGGCAGCGCCAGGAAGGCCGCCACGCCGATAAGGTCACCGATCCGCTCCCAGCCGATCGAGCGCAGGACATGGGCCAGCGCCTCGCGCGAGCAGACCAGGGGTTCGATCGTCCTGGCAGCGATCGCCTGACACTGCGAGGCCAGTTCGGGCGTGCCCGGGGCGAGGATTTCCCCATCGGGTCCGTTGACCGGCTGCGCACCCAGTGCACCGATCGCGCCCGCGGCCACCAGCAGGTAGAACACCGTGCAGATGCCGAGGCTGCCGATCAGGCCGATCGGCACGTTGCGCTGCGGGTTCTTGGTTTCCTCGGCCGCGGTCGAGACCGCATCGAAACCGACGTAGGCGAAGAAGATCGAGGCCGCTGCGCCGACGGCGCCAAGGCCCGCGCCATGTCCGTTGCCGAACCAGCCGTTGGGCATGAACGGTTCGAAGTTCGCGCCCTTCATCACCGGGATGGTCAGCACGATGAAGACCGTCAGCGCTGTCACCTTGATGCCGACGAGAATCGCATTGACCCGCGCGCTCTCGGTTGTGCCGATCATCAGCAGAAGGGTGACCAGAAGCGCAATGACAAGCGCCGGCAGGTTGACGATGCCGTCGGCGTAAGGACCGACGATCAGCGCGTGGGGCAACTCGATACCCCAACTGTGCAGCAGGCCGACGAAATAGCCCGACCAGCCGACCGAGACCGCACTGGCGGCAACGGCATATTCGAGGATGAGCGCCCAGCCGACCATCCAGGCCAGCAGTTCACCCATAACCGCATAGGTATAGGTATAAGCCGAACCCGAAACCGGAACCATTGAGGCGATCTCGGAGTAACACAGGGCCGCCACGCCGCAGACCACGGCGGCAATGACGAAGGCCCACATCATCCCCGGCCCCGCTTTTTGCGCGGCCTCCGACGTGAGCACGAAGATACCGGTGCCTATGATGGCGCCGACACCCAGGAGCGTGAGCTGGATTGCGCCCAGCGAACGATGTAGTGATTTTTTCTCAGCCGTCGCCAGAATGGCGTCTAACGGCTTTACGCGACCGAACATGCGGTGAACCCCCGGAATTTCCATGGATGGCGCGAAGCTAGCGCCATGCAAACGCTTGGCAAGAGCGAACAGGTCTGGACCCGTTCATTTGTCACTCTGCGGTCATCATTGGGATCCAATGTGGCGCGTCGGAACCGAGTGCAAGTACCTTTGCCAGACTCGCGTCCGGCGGCTAGAAGTCATTGCATGTCCACGACCTTCCAGCTCGACACCGCGACCAGCCGCGCCAATCCCACGCCCGCGCCCATGAAGCGCCTGACGATTCCGGCCATTCGCCGCCGCAAGAAGGATGGCGTAACGGATGAACCCATCGTCATGCTGACTGCCTATACCGCCCGGCAGGCACAGCTGCTCGACGCCCATTGCGACCTGCTTCTGGTCGGCGACAGTCTTGGCCAGGTGATCTACGGGCTGCCATCCAGCGTGCCGGTGACGCTCGACATGATGGCCGCCCATGGCGCCGCAGTCGTACGCGGGAGCTATCATTCCGCCGTCATCGTCGACATGCCTTTCGGCACATACGAGCAATCGCCCCAACAGGCTTTCGAAAGCGCGTCGCGCCTGCTCAAGGAAACCGGCTGCGCGGGCGTGAAGCTGGAAGGCGGCGAAGCCATGGCCGAAACGGTGGCATTTCTTTCCAATCGCGGCATCCCGGTCATGGGCCACATCGGCCTGACTCCGCAGGCGGTGAACGTGCTGGGCGGCTACAACGCCCGCGGTCGCAGCGACGCGGAAGCGGCAAAGATCGTGTCCGATGCAAAGGCACTCGACGACGCCGGAGCCTTCGCCATCGTCATCGAAGGCGTAGTCGAGCCCATCGCGATCGAGGCGACCAAGGCGATCACCTGCCCCAGCATCGGCATCGGCGGTTCGGCGCAGTGCGACGGCCAGGTGCTCGTCACCGAGGATATGTGCGGCATGTTCGAGCGCGTGCCCCGCTTCGTGAAACGCTACGCCGACATCGCCGGCCTGATCTCGGGCGCTGCCGAGCAATATGCCCAGGAAGTGCGCGCACGCACGTTCCCCGGCGTAGAGCAGACCTACCAGCCGAAAAAGCCTGCCTGAGGTCGCTCAGGAGCACTAGCCCTCGCCCGGCGTCGACAGCTTCCGCCGGGTAGCGGCTATGAGTGGCGTATCGCCGAGCATCGCCTGCGCCTTGTCGAGCAGCGCCGCCGCCATCCGCGAATTGCGCCCGCTCGACGCGTAGCTGTAAGCGAGTGCCTGCGTGGCGACGGGGCTGGAGCGCTGCAGGCGGTAGGCCGCGCGGGCATCGGCCTCTGCCGCCTCCACATCGCCGGTGTCGGCCTCGATCAGGGCCAGATCGCACAAGAGCCGGACATCGCGCGCGCCGCCGTTGTCGCGCAGCCACCTCAGAACGGCGAGCGCCCTTACGGTATCGCCCTGCACCATGGCCAACCGGGCTCCGGCGCGCAGGGCTTCGCGGCTGCTCGAGCTTTCCCGCAGATAGCTTCCCACGAGCTGCTGCGCGCCGCGGATGTCGCCCGCCATCATGTAGGCTTCGAAGCGCCGCGCGAAGAGATGGGCAGGCATGCGGATCTGCGCAGCTGCGATATAGCGCGCCTGCGCTGCCTGCGGCCTGCCGAGCGCGAGTTGGACGTCACCGGCGAGCGACAGGTTGTCGAAGAAGCCCGGATCGCTGCGCTGCGCCGCTTCAGCCTGCGCTTCGGCCGCTGACGCCTCGCCCCGGGCCAGCATCGCGCCAATGGCATTGCCGCCGGGAAGTACGCGCAATGCCGCTGCCTGCGGTCGTGCCGCAAGGTCCAGCAGTTCTCCGGCACGCTGGCGGTCGCCCAGTGCCTCGTAGGCGCGCGCAACCACGGTCAGAAGGTAGGGCGAGGCATCGTCGTGCGCGATCTGGTCGCGAAAGCGTAAGGTCGCGTAACGGTATTCGCCGCTCAGGTAGATGGACCGGGCAAGCAGCTCCTGCGCCTGCCGGTTGTCGGGCCGCATCCGCAAGACCCGTTCGAACAGCTCAGACGCGGCTGCCGGATTGCCCACGCCCAGCTCGCTCACCCCGCGCAGCAGCAGTACGCCGGGCTGCCCGTCGAGCCGATCATCGGTATGCGCGAGCAGGCTACGCGCCAACTCATGGTTCCCGGCACGCGCGGCGAGAACCGCCTGCAGGTAATAGGCGCGCGGGTGTCCGGGGCTGATCTTCAAAACCTGCCGCGTCAGCGTCAGGCAATCGCTTGCCCGTCCCAGGTCCCCCAGCGTCGCGGCATATTCGAGCATGACCGACACATCGTCCGGTGCCTGCCGGAGAGCCTTTTCGAACCAGGGCATCGCCGCAAGCAGGCCGTAGCGATCGCGGGCCAACTGGCCGCGAAACTCGAGCGCGCGCGCATTGCCGGGATCGAGCTGCAGGGCATGTCCCGCCGCGCTTATGGCAAGCCGGTGCTGCCCGCCGGAATAGCGCAGACGGGCTATCTCGACCCACAGCCCGGCATCGTCAGGCGTTATGGCAAGAGCCTTGTCGAAAGCCTTGCCTGCGGCGCCCAGATTGCCGTCGAGCCGTTCCAGCCGGGCAAGTGCGCGCCAGCCCCCGGCCGCGCTCTGCGGTGAGAATGTCCCGGACGCCAGCCACTCGCGCGCCTTGTCGCGATTGTCCTGCGCAAGGTAAGCCTCGCCCATGAAGGCCGCGACATCCGCGCGGCTCGCCCCGCGATCCAGCGCGCTGCGCAGCTTGGCCTCGCCGTCGATCCCGTCGCCCCGGGCAATCGCGCCGCGCGCTTCCTCGATCAGTGCCGCGACCGAAGTCTCCTCACCGCGCCCCGGCCTCGCCATGAGCGCAAGCGGGACGGCAAGCAAGGCCGGCAGCAGCAGCGTAAGCGCCTTGCGCTGCCAGCCCCCTGCCCTGCGTCGTTTCGGCGCAAGGGATGGGTCAGGCCTGGAGATCGTACTGCTTGAGCAGGTCATAAAGCGTCGGGCGGCTGATCCCGAGCATCTTGGCGGTGCTGGAGATATTCCCTTCGCTGCGGGCGAGCGCATGACGGATCACCTTGCGGTCGGCCTGCTCGCGCGCGGACTTGAGATTGAGGGCGTTGATCACCTCCTCGTCCGGTTCGTTGAGATCGAGGTCCGCCGCCGAAACGAGCTTCTCGTCGGCCATGATCACCGCACGCTTCACGCGGTTTTCCAGTTCGCGCACATTCCCCGGCCAGCCCCACGAATCGATCGCGGCCAGCGCATCGGAGGCAAAGCCGCGCACGCGCGGGTTCATCTCCTTGGCATAGCGGTTGAGGAACGCCTTGCCGAGCAGCGTCGCATCCCCGGGACGTTCGGCCAGGCTGGGGATCTTCACCACGATCTCGGCGAGACGGTAGTAAAGATCTTCACGGAACCGTCCATCGGTGATCATCGTCTCCAGATCCTGGTGCGTAGCGCAGACGATCCGCGTGTCGACCGGAATCGATTCGCGCGAACCGACCCGCTCGACGACGCGCTCCTGCAGGAAGCGCAACAGCTTGACCTGGAGCTGGAGGGGAATGTCGCCCACCTCGTCGAGGAACAGGGTACCCCCGCCGGCCTGCTCGATCTTGCCCGGCGTAGTCTTTACCGCACCGGTGAAGGCGCCCTTCTCGTGCCCGAACAGCTCGCTTTCGAGCAGGTTTTCCGGGATCGCCGCACAGTTGATTGCCACGAACTCGCCCTTGGCGCGGTCGCTGGCATCGTGGAGCCCGCGCGCGAGCAGTTCCTTGCCGGTGCCGCTCGCCCCCAGCAGCATGACCGAGACGTTGGTGTTCGCGACACGCTCGATGGTACGGGCAACACGGATCATTTCCGGCGCGCCGGTGATCATCCGGCCCAGCACCTTCTCGTCCTTCTCCACCTTGGCGGCGAGACGTCGGTTTTCCTCTTCCAGCCGATGAAGCTGCAGCGCGCGCCGAACGATCAGGCCCAAAGCATCAATGTCGACCGGCTTCTGGTAGAAGTCATAGGCCCCGCGCGCGATCGCCTGCAGCGCGGATTCGCGGGCATTGTGGCCGCTTGCCACGATCACCTTGGTGTCGGGCTTGAGTGCCATGATCTCGTCGAGAACGGCAAAGCCCTCGCTCACGCCGTCCGGATCGGGCGGCAGGCCGAGGTCAAGCGTCACGACGTCCGGCATTTCCGAACGCAACAGCGTCAGGGCCGACTGACGGTCTCCCGCGATCAGCACGTCGAAATCCTCGTAGGCCCACTTAAGCTGGGCCTGGAGGCCGGCATCGTCCTCCACGATCAGGAGCTTGGGAAGCACCTTGCTGCGGGCGTCGGTCATCAGGCTACCCTCTGGTCCTTGTTGGCAATGTTGTCATAGAGATCCTGGGCCGCGGCGAGCGGCACGCGCACGACGAAGCGCGATCCCAGGCCCTCGCGCGATTCCACTTCGAGACGGCCGCGCATCGCCCGCACCAACTCGCGCGCTTCGAATGCGCCGATGCCGAAACCGCCGTTCTTGGTCGACACGAACGGCTTGAACAGTCGGTTGCGGACGAACTCCGCGCTCATGCCGCAGCCGGCATCGAGCACTTCGAAGCGGGCATTGAGGCCGTCCGCGCTCACCGCAAGGAAGACCGGGCTGTCGGGCCCGCTGGCGTCGAGCCCGTTCTGGATGAGGTGGACGAGCACCTGCTCGAGCGAATGACGGTTGCCGGTGACGGTCAGAGCGTGACGTTCCGCAACGACTACCTGCGGATTGTCCTTGAACCGCTGGGCCACGGCATCGATCACGTCGAGTACCGGAACCTGCTCCAGCTTCTCCACGGCGCCGTTTCCGTAGCGCGAAAGGCGAGCGATCAGGGCGTTCAGCTTCTCGGAGGAATTGCGCAGGGTGACGAGCATGTCGTCGCGGAATTCCTTCTTGTGGGCATGAAGCTCGGCATTGCGCGCCAGAAGGCTGAACTGGCTGGCGAGGTTCTTGATGTCGTGCATCACGAAAGCGATGCGGCGGTGGAAGTCCTCGAAGCGGCTGGATTCCGCAAGCGCTTCCTGGCTCGCATTCTCGGCAAGGTAACTGGCGACCTGCTGGCCGATGACGCGCAGGAGGTCGAAGTCCTCCCAGTCGAACTTGCGCACGATCTGCGGCCGCGCCAGCACGACCATGCCGACAAGACGCTCGTAGTGGACCAGAGGCACCAGTGCCCAGGCCCGGCGTTCGTCGATCAGCCACTGCGGCACGACGATGCCCGGACTGGTGGAATCGTCGCCGGCGCGAATGTCGTCGAGATCGGTGATGTAGCCGGTCCGTTCGAAGACCTCGAGCGCGCGCATCGGCATGGCTTCGGCGGGCACTTCGATCTCCGCCCAGTTCCAGCGCGAGGCCAGCGTCAGTTCGCCCTGCTCGCCCGGCGCCAACAACAGGCCAGCGGGGCTGTCGGTAACGTCGGCAATCGACTGGACGACGCGTTCGCCCAGCGGCTTGGCCTCCAGACCGCTGCTGCCGATGGTACGGGTAAAGCGCAGCCACTCCTCGCGGTAGTCGTAGCGGTGCTGGAAGAAATGCTTGGTCAGCGTGACCTTGAACCAGCCGCGCACGCGGCGCGATGGCAGGACGACCAGCGCGAAGGCGCTCGCCAGAGTCAGGAAAGTCAGTTCGATCAGGCGCGCGAAGTCACCTCCGGCATAGGACAGCCACTGCGCCACCGACACCATCGCCACGAGATAGACGCCGATCACGAGCAGCGAAAAAGTCTGAAAGGTAACGGCGCGGGAAGGCTTGAGGCGCAGTTCGTCGCGGTTGCGCGCGATGGCCAGCAAGAAAGCCCCGGCAAGCGCCAGTGCGGCCACGCCGCGGAAGGCCGCGATCTCGATCGGCCAGTCCCCGCCGAGATAGGCGATCGTGTAAAGGTTGAGGTCGAAAGCCCAGAGAAAGGCCAAACCCGACGCCGGCCAGCGCAGTCCCGGCCGCGTCTCGCGCGAGGCGCCGGCGTAGAGATTGTGGACGAGGACCAGCCCGCCGACGGTCACCAACAAGCGGAACAGGACATTGGATTCGAACGCAACGCGCAGGAAAGCTCCGTCAAAGGAGGCACGTGTCAGCGCGGCATCCACGCCAAGGTGCAACAGTTCCACGAAAGCCAGCGCCACGATCACCGGACGGATCGGCGCGAGACTGGCGTGACGCCCGTCACTGGCGAAGAATCGGTAGATTACGAAAAGCCAACCCAGGTTGCGGGCGCTTTCGGCCAGCGATGGCAGCAGGATGAGGCGTCCGGTCATCGCGGAAGCAATCGCCAGACACCATGCCGCCGTCAGGAACAGGGCGACGACGACCGGGGTTCCGACATTGCCGAAGCGCTCACGCCGCGGCCAGAGCCAGATTGCGAGGCTCGCCACCGCAATGGCTCCCGAAAGATCGAGCCCGATGCCCAGAAGCGCCCAGAACTTGTCGCTACCCGTCATCAGCGGGCTCCCTCATGCCAGAGGACGACGCGCAAGGTTTGGAGAATGATCAACAGGTCGAGAAACGGCGTGTAGTTCTTCGCGTAGTAGAGATCGTATTCCAGCTTGTTGCGCGAATCCTCGATCGAGGCACCGTAGGGATAATTGATCTGCGCCCAGCCGGTGATGCCGGGCTTCACCATGTGGCGCTCGGCATAGAAGGGTAGCTGATCCTCAAGATCGGCGACGAATTCGGGACGCTCGGGACGCGGTCCGACGAAGCTCATTTCACCTTTCAGGACAGTCCATGCCTGCGGGAGTTCGTCGATGCGGGTGAGGCGGATGAACTTGCCGACGCGGGTTACGCGCGGATCGTCCCTGGAGGCCCACTGAGCGCCTGCCGCCTCGGCATCCGTGCGCATCGAGCGCAGCTTGATGACGTTGAACGACTGCCCGAACAGGCCGACTCGCGACTGGCGATAGAAGGCCGGTCCCTTGCTGTCGATCTTCACGACGATCGCGAAAAGCACGATCACCGGAGCCGTCAGGGCCAGCAACAGGGCGCTGGCGGCAATGTCGAAGACGCGCTTGGCGGCGCTGGAGATCATGCGGCCCGAAGAGAAGCCGTCCGAAAAGATCAGCCAGCTCGGATTGACCGTGTCGAGATCGACACGCCCTGTCTCGCGCTCCAGGAAGCTGGAGAACTCGTTGACGTGCACGCCTGCCGTCTTGATGCGCAGGAGGTCCTTGAGCGGCAGCGCATTGCGTCGCTCTTCCAGCGCCAGCACCACTTCGCTCACGCCCAGGTTCTCGACGTAGCGGGTAAGGTTGTGGATAGCGCCGCGCGCGATGGCTTCCTCGACGACGGGTTGCGCCTCGCTCATGGCAATGTAGCCGACGATGACAAAGCCGCTCTCGGGCCGCTCACCCAGTTCGCGCAGGCGCTGCGCGCGCGCGCCGGCCCCGAGGACAAGGACGCGGCGCCGAAATGCCGACGTGCCGAGGATACCGCTCAGAAGCAGGCGGTTCAGGATCAGCAGCACGATCGCAATGCCCATCGAATAGGCCAGCGTCGAACGCCAGAAGTGTTGCCCGGCCGCCAGGAAATCGACGAAGGACAGCGCGATCACCCCCAGTGAGATCGCCACCAGCAGGCGCGCGGCGGCGAAGCGCATCGAACGCAGGGCATCGGTGCCGTAGACCCCCACCGAGATCATGGAGAGCACGAGGACGGCGGCAAAGGCGCCATGCGGCAGCAGGCGATCGCCGATGTCTCCGGCGTCCATGCCGATCTGCCCGGCTCGCACCCGCCACGAAATTTCGTTCGCGCTGATCAGCAGCACGATGTCGACGAGCCAGAGCAGCACGACCGAATGCGGGATGTAATGTTTAAAAAGACGAATCATCGTCGCATCGAACCAATCTCAAAGGCCGCAAGGGGGGCTTCGAGAGCCTTGCCTAAGGCAAAGGCGTAAAATGTCGGTAAAACTGACAGTGGCCGACAATCGAATTCTCGTTGCCGGCGACCAGTTTCCTGCAATTTCTCGATTTAATGCCCCGCAGTGTCGGCGACGATTACAGTGGCCGGCCCTCCCCGGCCGCTGCCGTCACTTGCCTGCATCGACTCCGGCGCCCGGAGATATCGGGGTGCGGCACTCCAACCTTGGTTAATCGGTACGCGGGTCCTGCCCGACCTGAACTACTTTGCCATCAACCGCAGAGCGGTGAGCGTCAGGGCCTGCGAGCCGGCGCCGACAACCTTGTCCGCCTCGGGGGCCCAGAACGGGCTGTGCAGCGAGGGCAGCGGCGCTCCGCCGGACTTGGCAGCGGCGATTTTCTCCGGTGACGAGCCCCCAACCCAGAAGATCACCGACTTGATGCGGTCTTCGTCCGCCCGGCGAAATTCGCCGAAATCCTCCCCACCCATGACCGGCGGAGTCAGCAGGGCGCGGTCCTTGCCCATCTTGTCCTGCAGGTAGGCAATCGCCTGCTCTGTAAACTCGGGCGAATTGTAGGTGGAGCGGGTGTAGTTTTCCTTCACGGAGACCACCGGCATCAGGTCCTTGGGGATGCCCGAGGCAATCGCCTCTCCCTCTACGATGCGCCTGATGCCCGAGAGCAGCTTCCGGCGGGTTTCATCGGAGAAACTGCGCACGGTGAGTTCCAGCTTGGCCTGATCGGAGATGATGTTGTGCTTGGTACCGGCATGGAACGAGCCGACCGTGACAACCACGGGATCGAGCGGATCGCTCTCCCGGCTCGCCAATGTCTGCAGCTTCATCACGATGGCGCTGGCCAGCACGATAGGATCCCTGGTGGTATGCGGATAGGCGCCGTGACCGCCGACGCCCTTCACCAGGATGTCGACCGAATCGACATTGGCAAGCGCCCAGCCCTTGGCCGCACCGACAACGCCAGAAGGCAGTTCGGGCGTATCGTGGAACGCCAGTGTGTAGTCCGGCTTCGGAAAGCGCGTGTAAAGCCCGTCTTCCAGCATGGTCGTGGCGCCGGTGCCGACTTCCTCGGCCGGCTGCCCGATCATGACCAGCGTACCCGACCACTCGCCCTTGCGCGCCGCCATGAGCCGCGCGGTCTCGATCCAGGCGGTCATGTGCGTATCGTGGCCGCAGGCATGCATGATCCCGCTTTCGACCCCGGCGGTTGAGACACCCCGTTCCTTCGAGGCGAAAGGCAGCCCGGTCTGCTCGGTTACCGGCAGGCCGTCCATGTCGGCGCGGATCAGGACAGTCGGCCCCTCACCGTTTTTCAGCACTGCGACGATGCCCGTCTTGCCGACTTTCTCCGTAACCGCGAATCCGGCCTTGCGCGCCGCATCGGCCATGACCCTGGCGCTGCGCACTTCCTGGTAGCTGAGTTCGGGATGGGCATGGAGATCGCGATAGATCGCCATGAGGCCGGGCATGTCCCGGGCAATCGAATCGGAAACGGGCTCCGCGGCGACCGGGGTGACACAAGCAGCCAGGGCTACCGAAGCGAGAGGGCCGAGCGTTGCGGCCTTGTGCGGCGATTTCCTCATGAAAGACAAGGCTATGGCGTGCCTGTCAAAGTCGCAAGTCCCTTGGTCGGAAATGCCCATTCGCCCGTAAAGCCGCGGTCGTAGCGCCGAGCGCGGCGGCGGTGGTGCCCCTGGCCCGACTCGAACGGGCACGTCTTGCGACAAACGATTTTGAGTCGTTCGCGTCTACCATTCCGCCACAGGGGCACGGGATGAGCCGGCGACGCTTAGCCGCAGGTCTTGCCGCATTCAAGTACGCAAGCGCCTTGCGCCCTAACTAATTGCGAAAAAGGGCAAGCAGCAGGGCCGCCGTTACTTCAACGGCCTGCCCGCTCCTTGCCCCTGATCGATGTTCTGGACGGCTCAGGCCTTGAGCGAGGTCACCAGGATCTTGTGCAGGCGCGTGTGCAGCGCGTCGTTGCCGGCCAGGACTTCGCTGTCGCAGATCGGCAGCGAACGCCCCTTGTAGTCGGAAACGAAACCGCCAGCCTCGCGCACGAGCAGGCAACCTGCCGCCGTGTCCCAGGGGCTGAGGTCGGATTCCCAGAACCCCTCGTAGCGGCCCGCGGCAACCCATGCGAGGTCGAGCGCGGCCGAACCGAAGCGGCGGATGCCCGCGACCTGCGGGGCAAGGCCATGATAGATCTTGGTCCATTGACCGGCATCGCCCTTGTTGGCGAAGGGAATGCCCGTAGCGATCAGGCTCTCGTCGAGGTGACGGCGCGAGGAAACGCGCAGGCGACGGTCGTGCAGCCAGGCGCCGCGCGACTTTTCCGCCCAGAAGCTCTCGTCGGTGATCGGCTGGTAGACGATACCGGCGGTCACTTCGCCCCAGCCGCGACCGTCAAGGCGCGGTTCCTGCACCGCAATCGAAACCGCAAAGTGCGGCATGCCGTGCAGGAAGTTCGTGGTGCCGTCGAGCGGGTCGACGATGAAACGCGGCTTGGTCGGGTCGCCCTCGATCTCGCCGGCTTCCTCGAACAGGAAGCCCCAGTCCGGGCGCGCGGCCTTGAGTTCGTCCCAGATGGTGCGCTCGGCAGCCTGGTCGGCCTTCGAAACGAAGTCGGAAGGCCCCTTGCGGCTCACCTGCAGGTGTTCGATTTCGCCGAAGTCGCGACGCAGGCGGGCGCCCGCCTTGCGGGCCGCCTTTTCCATGACGCGGATGAGACCGGAAATTGCGGCCATGTTTCTAACTACCTTGTTCTTGCCGGGAAGGAATCAGTCCGCCTTGCGGACGTAAGCCTTCTCGTAGACGTCGACGACGATGCGGGTGCCGCTCTCGATGTGCGGCGGAACCATGACGCGCACGCCGTTGTCGAGAACCGCCGGCTTGTAGCTCGACGAAGCGGTCTGGCCCTTCACTACGGCGTCGGCTTCGACGATGGTGGCTTCGACCTGCTCGGGCAGCTGTACCGAGATCGGGCGCTCTTCCCACAGTTCGAGAAGAACCTGCATGCCATCCTGCAGGAACGCGGCGGCATCGCCCAGCAGGTCGGCAGGCAGCTGGATCTGGTCGTAGTTTTCGATGTCCATGAACACCAGCTGGTCGCCCTCGGGGTAGAGGAACTGGAAGTCCTTGGTGTCGAGGCGAACCTTCTCGACCGTGTCGGCGCTGCGGAAGCGCACGTTGGTCTTGCGGCCGTCGATGAGGTTCTTCATCTCGACCTGCATGAAGGCACCGCCCTTGCCCGGCTGGGTGTGCTGCGTCTTCGCAACCTTCCAGATGCCGTTTTCGTATTCGAGAATGTTACCGGGACGAATGTCGACGCCGCTGATCTTCATGGGTTCATGCCTTCGATGGGAAAGAGCCTGGTTCCGGCCCACGCGTGGCCGGGAAAGGATGCGCCCTTAGCGAAGCTCGGTCCTTGTGGCAATTGCTTCGCGCCAATGCTAGCCGGTTGCCATGAAACGCGCACCCGGAATCGTCACGGGCCTGATGGCCGCCTGCACCCTTGCCGCAAGTGCGAGCGCCGAGGCCCCGCCTCCCCCGGTTCCCGGTGGCCCGATCGGCACGCTCACTCTCGGCACCTATACCTGCGAACTGCCCGGCGATGCCAGCGGACCGCGGGGCAAGGAACTGCCCGACTATGCGTTCCGGGTGGTCAATGCCTCCAACTACAAGGCGGGCGGCGTACGCGGCAGCTACCTTTACACCGGTGACCGGGTGGCGATGACCGGCGGCAAGCTCAAGGGGTTGAAGTTCCGCCGCGTATCGACCGGCTTCCTGCGCCAGATCGACGATGCCGGCAAGGAAATGGAAATGCGCTGCGTGCTGACCTCGCGCGCGTTCTGATCCGGCCGCGAGCGGGAATCACGAACTCGTCAGCGTTCCCTCGTCCCAGACGAGAAAGTCGACCGATTGCGACACCAGTTCGAGGACAACCCCGTCTGCGTTGGTGAACTTTGCCGGCCCTGCAGGGCACAGTCGGGCGGTGTCGCCCAACTGGGCCAGCAGTTCGTTGCGACGCTCGTCGGCAAGCTCGGCGCCGCGCGCAAGGATCACACCGTGGTTGCCGAAAAGGTCCCGGAAGTGAAAGGCCTCGGACGGACCAAAGGGCCGGGACAGGTCGCTCAGGATCTCGACGCCGAAGGGATCGATCCGGGTGAACTGCAAGGTCACGCCCACGATCCTACCCTCCCCCTACGCGCGGCAGCACGATCACCTCGCGGACATCGGCAAGAGGGCGGGTCCAGTCTGTCTCGAGAACACCATCGACAGCAAGATGTACGCGCGCCCGGGCGATCTTCGCGAACCCGGGCCCTTGTGCGTCGAGCTTCTCGATCAGCTCGAAAAGATTGCCCGCATCGAGCGACAGCCGCTCGGCGCCGAAGAACTCCTTGTCGAACGGCGGCATGATCACGATGCGCAAGGGCGACGCGCTCACCCGCGCTCAACCCTCGCCATGAAGCGCGGCATGGACCTTGTCCGGCGACATCGGCAGCGAACGCATCCGCTTGCCGGTGGCGGCGCGCACCGCATTGGCCACGGCAGCCAGCGGCGGCACGATCGGCACTTCACCCACGCCCTTCACACCATAAGGGTGAACGGGATTGGGCACCTCGACCATTACCGTATCGATCATCGGCATGTCCGATGCGACCGGCATACGGTAGTCGAGAAAGCCCGGATTTTCGAGCTTGCCATCCTTGTTGTAGATGTAGGTCTCGTTCAGCGCCCAGCCGATGCCCTGGGCGACCCCGCCCTGGATCTGGCCTTCGACATAGTCGGCATGGATTGCGCGCCCCACATCCTGCACGGCGGTGTAGCGAACGATGGAAACGTGGCCGGTTTCCTGATCGACTTCGACGTCGCAGATGTGGAAGCCGAAGCCCGGCAGCCAGCCCTGCGCGCTGAGCGCCGAGGTCGCCGTGACCGGCCCGCCCGAATGCAGTGAACTGCCCGCGACTTGCGCCGCGCTCATTTTCGAACCCTGCCTTTCGCCCGAGGTGCACACGGCATGGCCATCGAGCCATTCGACGTGCTGGGCGGGGACCTGCCAGGTGCGCGCGGCGCGCTCGCACAGGAGGCGCTTCACTTCCCTGGCGGCTTCGACCGTTGCCATGCCGGTCGCAAAGGTGGTGCGACTGCCGCCGGTGACGAAGGACAGGCCGATAGACGAGGTGTCGGCCACCACGCAACGAACCTGCTCGTACGGCACCTCGAGCACTTCGGCCGCCATGATCGCCATCGAGGCGCGGCTGCCGCCGATGTCCGGGCTGCCGGTGGCGACGGTGAAGGTGCCGTCCTCGGCAACGCTGAGATTGACGGTGGAGGGACCGCCGTAGTTACCCCAGTAACCGCCGGCGATGCCGCGTCCCTGGTTGGGGCCTAGCGGCGCAGACCAGTGCGGATGCGCCTTGGCCGCCTCCAGGCACTGCATCCACCCGATTTCGCCCCAGGGCAGACCCGATGTCTGCAGGTCGCCGGGCCTGGCCGCGTTCTTCATGCGCAGTTCGAGCGGATCCATGCCGAGCCTGATCGCCAGTTCGTCCATCGCGCTTTCGACCGCGAAGTTGACCTGCGGCGCCCCCGGAGCGCGATAGGCTTTCGCCGCCGGACGGTTGCACAGAACCTCGATCCCCGAAACGCGGGTATTGGCGATGCGGTAGTGTCCGATGGCGCTGGAAACGCCCGCGCCGGCATCGTTCGCGGCAAAGGCTCCGGAGTGGTACTTGAACGTCACTTCGGCGGCGACAAGGGTTCCGTCCGCATCGGCGCCGAGGCGTACGTCGATGATGGCACCGGGCGCGGGACCCGTGGCGCGGAAGACGTCTTCGCGGCTCATGCCCAGGCGCACCGGCCGGCCCGACTTGCGCGAGAGGATCATAGCCACCGGTTCGAGATATACCGTGGTCTTGCCGCCGAACCCGCCGCCGATCTCAAGCGGCGTTACGCGAATGTCCGACTGCGGGATCGCCAGCACCGATGCCGTAAGCGAACGGACCATGAAATGGCCCTGGCTCGAACACCAGATCTGCGCCTGCCCGTCCCCGTTCCACGAAGCGACGCAGGCGTGCGGCTCGATGTAGCCCTGATGGACCGGCTCCATCGTGTAGCGTCCCTCGACGACGACAGCAGCGCCCGAAAGCGCGGCTTCGACCTCGCCCCTGCCCATGGTCACATCCATCGCCACGTTGGAGGGCGTTTCGCCCGCCCCCCCCTTGGCCGGCTCCCGGATCAGCGGGGCATCGTCGGCCAGCGCTTCCTCGAGCCCAAGGACATGCGGCAGGACTTCGTATTCGACCGAAATCAGCGCCGCCGCCTCACGCGCAAGTTCCGGGGTGATTGCAGCGACCGCCGCGACCGGATGGCCCTCGTAGAGAACCTTGTCGTAGGCCAGGCAATTGTGGGAGATGTCGACGATGTCCGAAGCGCCCTCGCCCACGTGCATGACGAGCGACTCCAGCGTCGGCAGGTCCTTGCCCGTCGCTACCGCCTTCACGCCCTCCAGCTTTTCTGCGGCGCGGGTATCGATGGACAGGATCCGCGCATGGGGATGCGGGCTGCGCAGGATCGCGCCCCACAGCATGCCCGGCGCCTTGAAGTCGGTGCCGTAAAGCGCTTTGCCGGTAACCTTGTCGACCCCGTCGGGGCGAACCGGGCGCGTACCGATATGGCGGAAAGTCTCGATCTTTTCGGGTGCGTTCATGCCGGCGTCCTTTCCTGGCGAAGCTCGGCCGCGGCATCCATCACCGCACGCACGATCTTGTCGTAGCCGGTGCATCGGCACAGGTTGCCCGCCAGCCAGTAGCGCACTTCGGTCTCGGTCGGATTGGGATTGCGATCGAGCAGCGACTTGGCGGCAACGATGAATCCGGGCGTGCAGAAACCGCACTGGAGCGCGGCATGCTCAAGGAACTTCTGCTGCACCGGGTGCAGCACCGAACCTTCGGCAACGCCTTCGATCGTGGCAACGGTGCGTCCTTCGGCCTCGGCTGCAAGGACAAGGCAGGAACACACCATTTCGCCGTCGAGTTCGACCGTGCAGGCCCCGCAGTCACCCGAGCCGCACCCTTCCTTGGAGCCGGTCAGGTGAAGCGTATCGCGCAGGACGTCGAGCAGCGATGCGCCGGGATCGCAGAGGAATTCCGTGACATCGCCATTGATCGTGGAATTGACGTGAATTCTGTTCATGCCTTCGCTCCTGCGCGCTCGGCGGCAATCTGGACGGTGCGCTTCGCAAGGACGCCGGCCATCGCCTTGCGATAGGCCACGGTCCCGCGCTTGTCGTCGATGGGAGCGCAAGCCGCTGTCACGGCCTCGACCATGGCCGACAGCGCGCCATCGTCGAGCTTCGTGCCCACCAGCGCCGCGCCAGCAGCCTCGACCAACACGACAGTCGGCGCGACAGCGCCCAGCGCGATCCGCGCCGCAGTGCAGGTGCCCTCGGCATCGAGATCGAGATTGGCGCCCACGCCGACCACGGCAATGTCCATCTCCGTGCGTGGAATGGAGCGCAGATAGGCATCGCCTGCGCGCGCACCTCGCGCAGGAAGGCGGAACTCGACCACGAATTCGCCGGACGCAAGAGAGGTCTTGCCCGGCGAGACGGGAATGTCCTGCACGGCGACTTCGCGCGTGCCCGCAGGCCCGGCGACCACGCAGGTCGCGCCAGCTGCGACGAGCGCCGGAACGCTGTCTGCAGCGGGCGAGGCATTGCACAGGTTGCCGGCCATCGTCGCGCGGTTGCGAACCTGGACCGAGCCGATCAGGTTCGCCGCCTCGACGACACCCGGCCAGGCGGCGCACAGATCGGCATTATCCTTGAGCGCGGTGCACCGCGTTGCCGCGCCGATCACGAAAACATCGCCTTCGCGCCTGACGCCAGACAGCGCCGCAATCCGCTTGAGGTCGACCACGGCACCCGGAGCGATCCGGCCCGAGCGCATCTGAACGATCAGATCGGTTCCGCCACCAAGCGGCCGTGCGGTGGGATCGCCGGACAGGAGTGCGACGACGCCCTCCACGGTGTCGGGTGCGTGAAAGGCTGGTGACGGCATCGAACTCCCCTGCCGGTGGATCACTTCGCGCACAAGGTCGTGGCCGCAAAGGGATTAGTCAACCGACGGGCAAGAATATTGGCGGCACCATAGCGTCAAGCCGTACTCCCAGCGACTTCGATAGCGCCGTGGAACAACGCTGAGGCGCGCTTTCAGTGCGCCGCCAATCGACCTGTGCGCAGTCCGGCAAAAATCAGTCGCCCCATATTCACGACCGGATCGACCAGTATCCCCTTCAGGGAAGTGAACTGCCTGTCATCGGCTTCGGCACCGATCCCGTAGACCAGCATCTCGCCCTTGCCGGGCCGATAGGCGGTACCGAAAATCCAGTCGAGCAAGGCCAGGTTCGTGGCGAAGTTACGGTCCCAGTGGTGGACCAGCTTGCTGTGATGGACCTGATGCATGTGCGGACTGATGAATATCCGGTCGAACGGCCCCAGCCCGATCGGAAAGTGCGAGTGACGCAGGGGATCGAGCGTCACCGTGGTGATGACCTTGTTGAACAATCCCGAATAGGCAAAAATCAGGACGACATCTTCGTCGGTCAGGAAGCAGATAACGGCCAGCGGGATCGCGATGAGGATCGCGCGCATGTTTTCCGTGAAAAGGACTTCCACCGGGCTTCCACGCTGCGAAGTGATCGGGATCAGCGACGATGCCGAATGATGGACCTTGTGCAGTTCCCACAGGAAGGGAACCTTGTGGTGCAGATAGTGCAGCACGTAATCGACCAGTTCCTTCCACACGAACAGAAAGATCAGGACGAGCGCGGTGGTCGCCACACCGGCATGGATACGCGCATCCACGCCCCGCTCCGGCCCGGCCATGTAATCGAGGAACTGCGTGATGATGATGGCCGAGACGACGAGCGGAACGTACCGCTGGGACACCGTCAGCAGCTTGGAAATCGTCCAGAGCACGCAGTCATGGGCTGTGCTGCGGGACAGGTAGAATTCAGGCGGAAAGCAGGTTCGCAGAAGTCCGCGAAGGGAGAATCGGTCCTGCCCGTGCAGCACCGCCGAAGCGCAAATGGCCGTGCCGAAGACCAGTACGGTCACATAGGAGATCAGCAGAAATGGCACCTTATCGATAACGTGCAAAGCTTGGTCGATCATGACACCGGCACCCTCGGGATCTACGATTCGTGCTTTGACATCGGACGCCAGACCGCCGCCGTGACGCCCGCGACTTGGCTCAATTTAATGAAATCCGCAGCGAGGCTCCATTCGCGTGATGGACGAAACGCTCAAGACTTTTGGAGTACCTCCAAGGGATTTGTCGTTTCTGTCGGTCATGAACGAAAAAGGCCGCGCGACAACCGTCGCCCGGCCCTTTCGCGACTGCCCGTGGTGTCAGGCGACGGCGAGGGTCACGTCGATATTGCCGCGCGTCGCATGGCTGTACGGGCAGACGGTGTCCGCTTCGGCGACCAGCGCTTCGGCTGCGCTGCGATCGACGCCGGGCATCCTCACTTCAAGCGCGACTGCGAGAGCAAATCCCTTGTCGCTGCGCAGCCCGATGCCGACCGTGGCATTGACGCTGGCGTCGGCAGGGACCGCCGGAAGGTCCTTGTTCTGCGAGGCGACGAACTTCATCGCACTGAGGAAGCACGCGGCAAAGCCGGAAGCGAAGAGCTGTTCGGGATTGTTGCCGTCACCGTTGCCGCCCAGTTCCTTGGGCGTTCCCAGCTTGATCGAGAAGCTGCCGTCGTCGGTTTCGGCCTTGCCGTCGCGGCCGCCGGTGGCCGTTGCGCTGGTCTTGTAAAGGGCATTGATGGACATCGCTGAGTACCTTTCCTGATATAGATAGTGCACGATTAACTCGCATACGATTTAAATGATCGCAGCGACGCGATTCGTCAAGCCTTGCGATTAAATCGCGCGCAAATTATATTGCAGCCATGTCCAAGCAACCCGACCTGCCGCAGCCCTCAGCCACCGATCCCTTTGCGGATTTCCTTTGCTTTTCGGTGTACTCGACGGGTCTGGCCTTCAACCGCCTCTACAAGCCCCTGCTCGATCGCTACGGGCTGACCTATCTGCAGTATCTTGCGCTGATCGCCCTCGCCCTGCGCGGTGAACAGACCGTCAGCGAATTGGGCGAGAGCCTGTTTCTGGAATCGAGCACGGTCACGCCGCTTATCAAGCGCCTCGAAGCGGCCGGTACCGTCACCCGTCGACGCGACACGCGCGACGAGCGCGTCGTGCGCGTTTCCCTCACCGATCAGGGCAAGGCGATCCTGGAAGAAGCCCGCTGCGTGCCCCTGGAAGTCATGGAAGCCACGGGCACGCCGCCCGAACAGCTTCACCTGCTCAACGAACAGCTCAAGGCCCTGCGCGCCAAGCTCGTCACGAAGTCGGACTGACATGCGAAGAAGACGGCCGCGCCCGACCGAGCGCGCCGTCACTCCCGCAACTTAGTAAACCCCGCCCTGTTCCTCGGCGAAGTCACGCGCCTCGCTTGACGCCGCGGTTGCAGCGGCACGCGCTTCACGGGCCTCGCGGATTTCCGTCACCAGTGCGTCCCGGCGACGGGTGAATTCGTCCTCGGCAGTGTACTGGCGCGGTTCGGTGTCGGCCTTGAACGCTTCCCAGATGACGGAAGCCTTGGGCTCGTTGGTGGGTTCGACTCCCATGACCTTCTTGCCGGTCACGCGGTCGATGCGGACCATGCGGATCCCGGCCGGCGCGATGAAGGGCTGATCGCTCCAGCGCGAGCGGGTGTCGAGCACGACGTCCTTGAAGATCGGCGCGGCAATGCGGCCGCCTTGTGCGTAACCGCCCAGCGAACGCGGATTGTCGTAGCCGACATAGACACCGCCCACGTAGTCCTGGTTTCCGCCCATGAACCATACGTCGGTCGGGCCATTGGTGGTGCCGGTCTTGCCGAACAGCGGAAGGTTCAGGTCACGCAGACGCACCGCAGTGCCGCGAATGACCACGCCTTCGAGCATGTGGATCACCTGGTAGGCGGTGTCCGCGTCAAGCACCTGCTTGCCCTTGCGCTTGATGCGCGGCATCGGCTTGCCGTCCCATTCGGGCATGTTGCAGGCATCGCAGCGGCGCTTGTCACCGTTCCAGATCACCTTGCCGTTGCGGTCCTGAACATAGTCGATGACCGTAGATGGGAACTGCACGCCATTGTTGGCGAGCGCCGAATAGGCATTGGCCATGCGCGCCACCGTCGTCTCTCCGGCGCCAAGCGCGAAGGACAGGTAGGGCTTGTAGTCGCCGATGCCGAGATTGTGGAAGGTGCGGATGACGCGCGGCATGCCGGTATCGTTGGCAATGCGCACGGTCATCAGGTTGCGTGACTGCTCGAGGCCCCAGCGCATCGTGTGGCTGCCCGATCCGCCCTCGTTGCCGAAGTTGCGGAAGCACTTGTCGCCAAGCCCCGCGCCCTGGAAGACGCAGAACGTCCCGTCCAGCACCTGGGTCGCCGGAGTCATGCCGTACTGCAGCGCCGTCGCGTAGACGAAGGGCTTGATGGTCGAGCCAGGCTGGCGCTCGGCCTGCGTGGCGCGGTTGAACGAACCGAGCCCGGAATCGAAGCCTCCCTGCATGGCAAGGACGCGTCCGGACCAGGGCTGCTCAATAACCATGCCGCCCGAAACCTCGGGAATGGTGCGCACGGCGTAAGTGCCGGAGGAAATCGGTTCTGCCGCGACGAAATCGCCGACCTTGGCATTGTCCGGAATATTGGTCAGGGCGAAGGTATTGCCATCTGAGAAACCGATCTGGCCGTTACCGTCGCCAACGCTCAGGATGACGCCGACCTTCCAGTTCTTGTAGTCGATCGTCTTGTTCGAGACGATGAGCTGGGTCTGCCAGCTGTCCATGTCCTTGATGTGCGCGACCGGACCGGTCCAGCCACGGTTGCCGTGATAGCTCAGCAGCCCCTTGCGCAAGGCTGCGCGAACCGAGTCCTGCAGTTGCGTGTCGAGCGACGTACGCACCCACAGGCCGCCGGCATAAACACTGTTCGAACCGTCCTCAGCCTTTTCGCCATAGCGTTCGATCAGGCGGCGACGGACTTCCTCGATGAAGTAGCCATTACCCGGATCGTAGTTCGTCCCGCGCTGGGTCACGAGGCCGAGCGGCTCGGCCTTGGCCTTCTCCGCGTCTTCCCTGCTGGCCCAACCGTTGCGGACCATCTGGTCGAGCACCCAGTTGCGGCGTTCAATCGCCCGGTCGGCGTGCTTCTTGCGCCCGTAGACCTCCGGGGCGCGCGGCAGAATCGCGAGAAAGGCCGACTGGCTGAGCGTCAGTTCGTCGACGTCCTTGTCGAAATAGGCGCGCGCCGCGGCCTGCACGCCGAAGGAGCGGCGGCCCAGCGGGATTTCGTTGAGGTAGAGTTCGAGAATCTGCTGCTTGCTCAACACGCCTTCAATGCGGCGGGCCAGCACCATTTCCTTGAGCTTGCGGGTGACCGAGTACTCGTCACCGATAAGGATGTTCTTGGCGACCTGCTGGGTGATGGTCGAGCCGCCCTTGGCGCGTTCACCGCTGCCGTACTTGGCGATGTAGTCGACCACGGCGCCGGCAAAACCGCCGAAGTCGACGCCGCCATGGGTCCAGAACGTACGGTCCTCGGCCGAAAGGAAGGCATTGACCAGCGGACGCGGGAAATCGACGAAGCGCAGTTGCACGCGCCTTTCGCGCGCATAACTGTAGACGATCTCGCCATCGAGGCCGCGCACCATGGTCGGCAGCGGCGGCTGATACTCGAGCAGCTTGTTGGCGTCCGGCAGGTCGCGCGTCAGGAAGATCCAGAAACCGATCAGGCCGATAAGGCCCACGACGCACAGATAGGCGAAGCGGCGCACCCAGTTGCTGGTGCGCCAGAGCTGGCGGACTACAGAGAGTCCTCCCGACGCTTCCCTGCGTATCCGGAAAGTGAAGTCTTCAGGCTGCTGCTGGCTGCCCTGCTCGTTCGTCTCGTCGGTCATTGCGCCAGCCCTCTAGCATGAGCCTTCGGCGATATGCCAGATATCACGCGCTTACAGCGCCGCTTTCCTGGCGAAAAAGGCACGGATCGCCCGGGACGTCGCGCCGGCGATCGTGCGCTGTCCCTGTTTCGAGCCTAGGAATTGCGCGTCGTCCGCATTGTTGATGTAACCGGTTTCGAGCAGGATCGAGGGAATGTCGGGCGCCTTGAGCACCGCCAGCGCGGCGGTTTCGACATGGTCGCGGTGAAGGCCGACGCGCACGTCCTGCAATTCGCGCAGCATGAGCCCGGCGATTTCGCTCGAACTGACCTGGGTGTCGCGCTGCGACAGGTCGAGAAGGATCCTGCTCACATCGGAATCGATCCCGGAAAGCGGCACGCCGTTCACCTTGATCGAATGGCTGTCGGTGGCGGCAAAGCGCCGCGCCGCCTCGTCCGAGCCCTTTTCGGACAGGACGTAGACGCTAGCCCCGCGCGCGCTATCGTTCTCTGCACTGTCGGCGTGGATCGAGACGAACAGGTCCGCGCCGAGGCGCCGGGCGATATCGGGCCGGTCGGCAAGAGCGATGAAGCGGTCGTTATCCCGCGTCAGCGCCACCCGCACACCGCCACCCTCCAGAAGACGGTCGCGCACGGCGAGCGCGATCTGCAGTGCGACATTCTTTTCCTTCAGCGTGCCCTGCCCGGCGCCCGGATCGAAACCGCCGTGACCGGCATCGATCACCACCAGCGGACGACTGGCATCGGGCGGCCCCTCGACCCCGGGCAGGTCGACCGGGGCATCGATCGCCGGCATGTCGAAGCGGATCAGGTAGTGCCGTGCGCCGACCGGGCGCTCGAGCTCGCGGTGAACGACAAAGACCGCCAGTGCCAGCGACAGCGGCGCAGAGAGCAGTATGATCAGGCGAACGACCCGCGACATGGCCGAGTGACTAAGTGCCGCGCCGCGCCTCGACAATCCTTTGCCTGCGCAGTTCCCACGGAATTCAGCAAAGAAAACCTTAACCATGAGCGTGTCAGATATCTGTCAGGCAAGTAACTTGCCGTGCAAGGCCATGAATGCTAGGCCGAACCGACCCGGGGCAGGAATGCTTCGGTCCTTGCAATTCGGACAAGCGCCACGAAATGGTGCCGGGCAGGACCGACAGCACTGAAGCTCCGGTCGTCAAAGCCGGAAATTGTTCCGGATCCTAACAGGTTGACGCGAGACATGAGAAGCCAATTGCCGCCTTGCCAGCCGACGCCCCCGAGGGCGTGGGCGGTCTGGTCGCAATTCAACGCGTGTACGATTTCGCCACGCGGCCTTCCTCTCGCAGACACGCTCACCGCTTACGAAGCGGACGTAACGATAGCCGAAAACGGGGCGCTGGATTGCCCCGACTTCATTCTTACCCACGCCCGGAACACGAAGAGCTTCGCCGCGACTGGCCATGCCTTCGGAAACGCAACGGGCATTTTCGAACAGAATCGCGCCACCACGGCTGATCCGGCCGGGATAAGGCGCGTTTGGAGATCACATAATGGCAACGCGCATGCTCATCGATGCGCGCCACCCGGAAGAAACGCGGGTGGCGGTACTCAAGGGAAATCGCATTGAAGAGTTCGATTTCGAATCGACCGAACGCAAGCAGATAAAAGGCAATATCTACCTCGCGAAGGTGACCCGTGTCGAACCTTCGCTGCAGGCTGCCTTCGTCGACTTCGGAGGAAACCGTCACGGCTTCCTCGCCTTCAGCGAAATTCACCCCGACTACTATCAGATTCCGAAGGAAGACCGCGAAGCGCTGCTCGCCGAGGAAGCGGCCCACGCCGAGGAAGAGGCCGCCCTGCGCGCCCGTGACGGCGACGAGGACGATGAAGACGACGATCACGGCAATGACAGCGAGGACTTCGACGACGGCGGCCTGACCGAGGTCGACACGTCCGAGAAGGACGAAGTCGCCACGATCGAGGACGGCAACGTCGAGAACGGCTTCGATCACGGCAGCGAGGAAGAAGGCGAAACGTCGGAAGACGACAACGGCGGCTCGCGCCGTCGCGGTCGCCGTCGCCAGGGCAAGGGCCGTTCGAAGGAAGCCGACGAACTGCGCGCCAAGCGCATCGCCCTGCGTCGCCGCTACAAGATCCAGGACGTCATCCACCGGCGCCAGGTCCTGCTCGTGCAGGTCGTCAAGGAAGAGCGCGGCAACAAGGGCGCGGCGCTGACCACGTACCTCAGCCTCGCGGGCCGTTACTGCGTGCTCATGCCGAATTCGAGCCATGGCGGCGGCATCAGCCGCAAGATCAGCTCGGCCTCGGACCGCAAGCGCCTCAAGTCGATCATCGCCGAGCTGGAACTGCCGCGTTCGATGGGCTGCATCGTGCGCACGGCCGGCCTCCAGCGCACCAAGACCGAGATCAAGCGCGATTTCGATTACCTCGCCCGCCTGTGGGACGAACTGCGTGACAAGACGCTGCACTCGGCCGCGCCGTCGCTGATCCATTCGGACAGCGACCTGGTGAAGCGCGCGATCCGCGACATCTACAATCGCGAGATCGAGGAAGTCGTCGTCGAGGGCGAGGAAGGCTACCGCGCCGCGAAGGACTTCATGAAGCTGCTCATGCCCAGCCATGCGCGGCGGGTGAAGCCCTACTCCGACCCGGTTCCGCTGTTCCAGCGCTATGGTGCTGAGGACCAGCTCACCGCGATGTACGACCCTGTCGTCCAGCTCAGGTCGGGCGGCTACATTGTCATCAACCCGACCGAAGCACTGGTTTCGATCGACATCAACTCGGGCCGCGCCACCAAGGAGCACGGTATCGAGCAGACGGCGGTCGCAACCAACCTCGAAGCCGCGCAGGAAATCGCCCGCCAGCTGCGCCTGCGCGACATGGCCGGCCTCGTCGTCATCGACTTCATCGACATGGAGTACGGCTCCAACGTCCGCAAGGTCGAGAAGGCGATGAAGGAAGCGCTCAAGAACGATCGTGCGCGCATCCAGGTCGGCCGCATTTCCAGCTTCGGCCTGATGGAAATGAGCCGCCAGCGCCTGCGCACCGGCGTGCTGGAAGCGACCACCCGCTCCTGCCCGCACTGCGACGGTACCGGCCTCGTGCGCACCGCCAGCTCGGCGGGCCTCTCGGCGCTGCGCCTCATCGAGGACGAAGCAGCCAAGGGCAAGGGCGTGATTGTCTCGCTCTTCGCGTCGACCGAAGCGGCAGTCTACCTGCTCAATGCCAAGCGTGCGGACCTCGCCGACATCGAGGCCCGTTACGGCGTGGCCGTCGAAGTCATTCCGGAAGGCGAGAACGAAGGCGCCAAGATGCGCGTCATCTCGTCCGGTCCGCGCAATGAATTCGTCCCCCGCTTCGAACCGATCGCCGTCGAGGTCGAGGATGACGAAATCTTCGAGGAAGACGAGGACGAGATCGAGCGCGAGGAAACCGAATCCCGCGCCGAAGGTGAAGGTCGCCGCAAGCGCCGCCGCCGCCGCCGTGGTCGCAATCGCGACCGCCGTGACGAGCAGTCCGGTGAGGAAGGCGCCGAGACCGAGGTTTCGGAAAGCGCCGAAAACGACAACGAAGGCGAGGAATCCTTCGTCGGCGGTGACGAGGAAGAAGGCGATGCGCCCCGCAAGCGCCGCCGCCGTGGCGGTCGCCGCAGGCGCGGTCGTCGCAATGGCGAGGCCGGTGAGCATAGCGAAGGCGAGACCGGCGAAACCGGCGATGAGAGCCAGGACTCGGACGATGAAGCCGGTGTTGCGAAAGCTCCTGTCGAAGCCGAAGCTCCGGTAGCCGAGGCTGAACCTGCAGCGGAAGAGGCTCCCAAGCCGAAGAAGCGCACGCGCCGCAAGAAGGCCGAGCCCAAGACCGAAGCAACCGAAACCGCAGCCGAGGAAGCGCCTGAAGCAGTCGCCGCCGAAGCTCCGGCAGAAGAAGCTCCGGTTGCCGAGGAAGCGCCGGCCAAGCCCAAGCGCACCCGCCGCAAGAAGGCCGAGCCCAAGGCGGCCGCAGAAGCCGAGCCGGTCGCGGTAGAAACCGCTGCACCCGAAGCGGCACCTGCCGAAGCCGCGCCTGCTGGCGAGGAAGTGACTGCGGATGCATCGTCGGGCGACGAAGCTGCCGATGGCGAGAGCGCAGAACGCCCCCGTCGCGGCTGGTGGCAGCGCACGTTCGGCGAATAAGCCCAGCTAACGGGAAAAAGCCCCGCAGCGCCTTCGCGTGCTGCGGGGCTTTTTCGTATCCGCGACTGCTGACTGGATTTGTAGCGTCGTCAGAACGGGATCGGTTGGCCGTCCCAGGCGAAGAATCCGCCGCTATCGGCGGAACCAAGCCCATCGATAACGGAAAGCAGGCTTTGCGCAGCCTGTGCAGCGCCCGTTACCTGGCCATCAGGCAAGTTGCGCTGATAGGGACGTGAGAGCGGCGTATCCACGGTACCGGGATGGAGGGAGACGATCACGCTTTCGCTGTGAGTGCGCCGCAGTTCGATCGCGAAATTGCGGATGAGCATGTTCAGCGCCGCTTTCGACGCGCGATAGCTGTGCCAACCGCCCAGACGATTGTCGCCGATCGAGCCAACCCGTGCGGATAGCGCTGCAAAGACACTACGCCTGTCTCTTGGCAAGAGCGGCAGGACATGGCGCGCAACCATGGCCGGAGCAATCGCATTGAGCGCAAAGAGCTGCGCCATCCTTGCCTGGTCCAGCTTGCGATAGGACCGCTCGGGCCCTGTCCCATCGGCAAAGTCGAGCGCGCCGCTGGCTACGATCACGAGGTCGGGCCGCCCTTCCCTCTCCATAAGCCGTGCAGCCTCGGCAATAGCGCTTTCCTCGGTAACATCGCAGATCAAAGGGACGATCTTGTCGCTGGCCGCCACCGGGTTTCTGCTGGCAGCGTATATCCGTTCGACATCGCCGCGCGCATCGAGCGCTGACACAAGCGCCGATCCAATCCCGCCTCCGGCCCCGAACACACAGGCGCATGTCATCAATCCCGCTCCTTGCTCAATCCAGCGAAACCGCGTGATCCTGTCATCTTCTACGCTACCGGGGCGCAGCGGTTCCCATGTGTGACGCAGACCCAACCGGATCACCAACGCATTCAAAGGGCGCACCGGAAGGCCGCCTTCCACGGCGAAACAGCTGTGATTCGCGCAAATCTTCCATCGCCCTGAACACAAATCCGGGCACCGGCCCCACGCCCAAAAGCACACAAGCCTCCTCCAAACAGATCGAAATTCGTTACTTATATCATAATTTTCAATGACTTAAATCGCAAATCAGACCTTACATGACCGTAATGGCACCCCCTATCCAAACAGCAGAACCTGTCACTCTGGCCCCTTGCCCCGGCCCGCTGAATCGCTAGAGGGGTCTGCAGAAGCGGTTCATGCCGCAATGCGAGATCACGGGGATTCTTTCATGGCGACCTTCACCCTCCCGGCCAACAGCAAGATCAAGAAGCAGGGCAACGTCCACAAGGCGGAAGGCGCCGCGCGCGTGAAGAAATTCACCGTCTACCGCTATGATCCGGACTCGGGCGAAAACCCGCGTTACGACACGTTCGAAATCGACCTCGACAACTGTGGCCCGATGGTCCTCGACGCGCTCATCAAGATGAAGAGCGAGCAGGATCCCTCGCTGACCTTCCGCCGTTCGTGCCGCGAAGGCATCTGCGGTTCGTGCGCGATGAACATGAACGGCTCGAACGGCCTCGCCTGCACCACTGCGATCGAAGACCTCAAGGGCGACATCCGCATCACCCCGCTGCCGCACATGGAAGTGATCAAGGACCTCGTTCCCGACTTCACGCACTTCTACGCGCAGTACGCCTCGATCCGGCCCTGGCTGCAGACCGTCTCGACGACGCCGTCGGGCAAGGAACGCCTGCAGAGCCCCGAACAGCGCGAGAAGCTGGATGGCCTTTACGAGTGCATCCTGTGCGCTTGCTGTTCGACCTCGTGCCCGAGCTACTGGTGGAACTCCGACAAGTTCCTCGGCCCGGCGATCCTGCTTCAGGCCTATCGCTGGCTGGCCGACAGCCGCGACGAGATGACCGGCGAGCGCCTGGATGAGCTGGAAGATCCCTTCCGTCTCTACCGCTGCCACACGATCATGAACTGCGCCAACGTGTGCCCCAAGGGCCTCTCGCCGGCGCGCGCCATCGCCGAAATCAAGAAGATGCAGGCGGAGCGCCAGGTCTGATCCTCGCGGTCTGAGCCGAGGTGGAACCTACCAGCGCATTCATCCACGCCCCCGATCCGGAACATCCGGGTTGGCATACGTGGGACATGACCGACCAGGAACGCTTCAACCCTGTCGTTATGGGCAAGATGCTCGTGCGACAGGAAGGCGACCGGGCGGCCCGTCTGCGGCTGCTCAGCACCAGGACGATGCACGGAAACCTGCACGGCAACATTCACGGCGCCGTGATTCTTGGCCTGATCGACATCTCCCTGTTCGCGACCGTTAACCAGGTGATCGGCGGCAATTCTGCCTCTTCCGTGACCCTCGACCTGTCGACACAGTTCATTGGAAGCGGGCGCATCGGCGAGCCGCTCGATGCCGTCTGCGAGATCATGAAGGAAACCGGTCGCCTGTTCTTCCTTCGCGGAAATCTTGAACAAGGGGGCGATCTGATCGCTTCCTACATGGGCACCTTGCGGAAACCGTCAGCGCGATGACCGGCATGCTCAACCGTTACGAGGCGCTCGTCGCCACGGGCGAACTCCGCGTCGATCCGGAGCAGGCAGCGGCAGCCGAACGCCTGGATCGTCTCCAGCGCGAGATGTACAAGGCGCGCTCGTCCACCGGGCTGCTCGGACGCCTGCTCGGGAAGAAGGCCCAGCCCCCGCGCGGCGTCTACATGTGGGGTGGCGTCGGCCGCGGCAAGTCGATGCTGATGGACCTTTTCCACCAGACGCTAGACATCACCGAAAAGAAGCGCGTCCACTTCCATGCCTTCATGCTGGACGTACACGCGCTGCTGCGCGACGAACGCAAGAAGGAAACCGGCGATCCGATCCCGCCGGTCGCAGCCCAGATCGCGCGCAACGTCCAGTGTCTCGCCTTCGACGAGATGGTGGTCAACAATTCCGCAGACGCCATGATCATGAGCCGCCTGTTCACGCACCTGATCGTGAACGAGGGCGTGACGATCGTCACCACCTCGAACCGGGCGCCATCGCAGCTCTACAAGGACGGCCTCAATCGCGAACATTTCCTGCCCTTCATCGGTCTGATCGAGCAGGAACTGGACGTGATGACGCTGAACGGTCCAACCGACTATAGGCTTGCACGTCTCGGCGGCATGCCGACCTGGCACATGCCTTTGGGCGAACCGGCAACCCAGCAAGCGCGCGAAGCCTTCTATCGCCTCACCGACTATCCGCCCGAGGATGCTGAACACGTACCATCCGCCGAGATCGATGTCGGCGGCGGTCGCACCCTGTTCGTGCCAAAGAGCCTCAAGGGCGTCGGCGTGTTCAGTTTCAAGCGGCTGTGCAACGAAGCGCGCGGTGCATCAGACTATCTTGCCATTGCCCGCGCCTATCATACGGTCATCCTCGTCGGCATTCCGAAGATGGGGCCCGACCGTCGTAACGAAGCGGCCCGCTTCGTGACCCTGATCGATGCGCTCTATGAGAACAAGGTAAAGCTGATCGTGGCGGCCGACGCCTCCCCCGAGGAGCTTTACGAGGCCGGCACCGGCCGGTTCGAATTCGAGCGCACGGTAAGCCGCCTCAATGAAATGCAGAGCGCAGATTATCTTGCGCTCGGCCATGGCGAGAGCTGAATTCGTTAACGAATTCACCCGTTCGAGCCTCTTGGATCGTTAACGAGTCCCGAATCGGGACTCGAGCGAGTCGCGAACTACAGCCCGTTAACCAGGTCTCGCGAACAACAGGCGTCCCGCACCTTACTATCGCCAAAATATCAAAAGCGCCCTGAGCCAACGCGGCCAGAGCGCTTCGTTACGGAGCTAAATGCATCCGTTAAATACCTGATTTAGAGCGATAAATGCCCAGAAATCGGTATTGGAAGACGCCGCGACCCGTCGAGACATTTACTCTCGAAGAGGTCGCTGACAGTCCGATTTTTAGCGACCGAGGCCGCCCCAAAGCCAGCTGTACATTGTATTTCCCCATGTGAACCGCCGCGTTTTTGCGGCTGCCCATATGGATAACAATGAGTTAAGAAGTCAGCAAGACTTTTTTAACCATTCATTCGGACGTGCTTCCTTTCGATATTATCGATCAGGTCCATGAACGGGACGGGACGACTGACGTAGTAACCCTGGATCGTATCGCACCCCATGCCCTTGAGAATTTCGAGCGCAGTCCCTGTCTCGACCCCTTCCGCGACCACTATGCGGTCGAGCGAATGGGCCATTTCGATGATCGACTGGACGAGCAGATAGTCTTCCTTGTTGGCCTCCATGGCCTGAACGAAGACCTTGTCGATCTTGATCTCCGAGGCCGGAAGGTAACGCAAGTAGTCGATCGTCGCGTTACCGGTGCCAAAATCGTCGATCGACAGGCGCAGTCCTGACTGGACCAGGCGCTGAAGCATCTGGAAGGTGCGCGAACTGCGATCGAGACGATCGGTCTCGGTGATTTCAAGGACCAGCTTCTCGGGAGGCAGACCGTGGGCAGCCAGAATCTCCGAGATCATTCCCGGAAGGCCCGGATTGCGCAGGAGCTGGGCCGAGATATTGACCGACATCGAGAAGTCGTATCCCATCTGCGCAAGGTCTACGGCTGAACGCACCGCTTCGTTGACGACAAAGCGCGTGATGCGTTCGATCCGATGGAATTCCTCGGCAATGCGGATGAACTTGTCCGGGCTGATCGGCCCGCGTTCGGGATGCGTCCAGCGAACGAGTGCCTCCGCTCCGGCGATACGGTTGGTCTTCACATCGAGTTTGGGCTGATAGGCCACCCAGACTTCGCCATTGTCGATGGCCCGGTCCAACTGGGTCAGCAGCGAGAGCTCCCACTGCGCCTCGTGCCGGCGACTGTCATGCTGATAGACCAGTTCGTCATTGCGAACCGCTTCCTCGGCCGACTGCATAGCGCTCGCGACACGGCTCGAGACTGTCCGGTCGAACTCGGAATCGATGCCGCAGTTGAACGACAGGTCGATGTCCATGCCGCTGACCTGGATGCCGTTCTGGACAATGCGATGCAGGCCCTCGAGGTTCTCGAACAGATCGAAAGTGCTGCGAATGTTGGACAGCCACAGGAACATGCCGCCTTCGTGATAGACGGTAACGTCATGATCGCTAATGCGGATTCGCCGGACAATTTCGTGCGCAACCTGCGCTTCAACATGCTCGGCGAAGCTTCCGATTATAGCGCCGTAGTTACGGATTTTGAGAGCAACCAGAATCTTGGTGGACATCGCTTCGTAGTTGCGCAGCGCCTGAACGCTAGGAAGTCCCGATCCTGCGTTGGTCTCGCCAGCCACTTCGACACGATCAAGGTTTCGCATGCGGAAGACTGCTACCGCAGCTGTCGCCAAGGCAGGGAAGATCGCAACCTGTACACTAATGTAATTAAGGACGAAAGGAGCCGCGATAAGGACCACAGTCAGGCCGCTAAAGCGATATACATCGAAAACTCGCCCTCGGCCCAGGCCAGAGACGATGATGACGCATACAAGCAGAAATGGCGGAAGCCATCCCAACTGAACCGGCAATCCGCGTTTGAGGGTCTCTGCAGCAATTGCATGTGCATATCCGCCCGGAGCGTAGCCCTGCCCCGGCAACGGATGGATATCGTTATAACTGATCGCGCCAGGTGCGATAATTACATCTTTGCCGCTGACCAAACTGACATCGAGCTTCCCTCGAATTACATCGATATAGCTCGAGGTCGGTATCGTCTTGTAATCTATAGAATAGTCTGGCTGAAAAACGCCATCAGGATAATCTTTCAATCCTGCAATTGCGACCGACATGCTGGGAATTTGTCCCATCGGACTATCCGATGAAAAGGGTATACTCATGTTCAAGTTGAAAGGATGGAACAGGGCCAGCAAAGAGACAACATGCGCCTCTTTGCGGAACTGACGAACAGGTAGCGACGCAGCGTAATTGCCGCCTACGCCATTGTTGCTTGGCATCGCACCAAGAAAGACCCTGTTCGGATATTTCTTCAGTACTTCGACAAACTCATCGTTGCCCTTGTTGTCAGCATAATAGCTCAGCGCTCGATCGAAAAACACGCGCTTCGCCCCAGCCTTGAAGAGCGCATCGACGACTACGGCGTCATTCGAACGTGACACGTCCATCGCGCCCAAGGCATTAAGCGTGTTCGTGTCCTGCAGGACCATCGCGATTTCACCCTTAGACGGATGAATCCTGAGGTAATTTCTGAGGTTCGACAGCACATCCTCGACCGGCAAACCAACGCCCGAGACACCGCACAGTACGCCGGTCAGCGTCGCCCAGAAGACGATGCGGAAGCGGGCATTGCTCCAGAACTTGCGGAAACGGGCCTTGAGATCGGTCATTTCGGCCTCACCCTTCGTTCCACGGCATTCACGGACGTCGGGTGCACGTCAGCACCGCGGGAATCCCCCGCATTTTTCGTCCGAGAATCGTAGACCTTGACCTTCATACACGTCCTTCAATGACGCTTCTCAGGGATGGCCTAGAGTAAATGTCCTAAGATTGGGTGTAGTTAATTCCCGGCTTTTACACAGGCTGGTCAAGACCGGTTTATCCAGCCCGCAGGCGGGTTCAGGCAATACCCAACTTGGTAAATGCCTTCTCAAGCATCAACAACTGCCAGAGCAGCCGGGAATTGTCAGAAGTTCCCGCAAGATGGGCATCGACCAGACCCGTCAGGCGGCGGCTGTCGAACCAGCCGGTCCGGGCCAGCTGTGCGCTGGAGCAGACGTCCCGGGCTACCTGGGCCAGCGGACCGCGAAACCACTGGGCAATCGGCGTCACGAAGCCCTGCTTGGGGCGATAGAGGATGTCGTCCGGCAGGAATCGCTGCATCGTGCGCTTCATCAGCCACTTGCCCTGCCCGCTGCGCACGCGCATCGATTCGGGCAGGCTGGCGGCGAATTCGATCAGCCGGTGATCGAGCAAGGGCTCGCGCGCTTCGAGACTGACAGCCATGCTCGTACGGTCGACCTTGGTCAGGATGTCTCCCGGCAGCCACGCCTTGAGATCGGCATACTGCGCCCGGTCCAGTCCGGAGCGCGCCGGCGCGCGGCGCATCAGGTCCAGCAGCGGCGCCTCGGCACGATAATCCCCACGCAGGCGGAGGAATTCGGGCGAGTAGAGACTGTCGCGAAGTTCCGGCGGGGTAAAACCGATCGCACGCGCATAACCTTCCGCGGAATCGCCGGCCAGCGAAAGCAGTGTCGTCTTCGCCCGCAGCGGGCGCGGCGCCCAGTCAGCCTTGGGATAGATCGCGCCCAGCGTTCCGAAGACCGGTGCGCGCACCGCCTGCGGCACAAGCGCGCGAATGCGATCCTCTCCGTACTGGAACAGATGCCGGCGATAGCCCGCAAGCGCCTCGTCCGCGCCGTCGCCGGACAGCGCAACGGTCACGCTTTCGCGCGCCAGTTGGCAAACGCGCCATGTCGGCAGCGCCGAGGCATCGGCGAACGGCTCGTCGAACATGCCCGCCAGTGCATCGATCATTCCGAAGTCGTCCGGTGAGACCTGCCGGGCCTGGTGATCGGTGCCATAGCGCTGCGCGACCTGACTCGCGTAAGCCGTCTCGTCGAGCGCAGCGACATCGAAGCCGATGGAGCAGGTGCGCACGGCTTGCGAAGATGCCTCCGCCATCAGGGCCACCACGCTCGAACTGTCGACCCCGCCCGAGAGGAATGCCCCGAGCGGAACGTCCGCTGCCATGCGCGAGGTCACCGCCTGCCGCATCAGGTGCAGCAATTCGGCCTCGAGATCCTCCACTTTGCCCTTGCGACGCTCGGCGAAGGAAACGTCCCAGTACTGCCTTGGGGCAGGCATCGCCTTGCCGTGCTGCAGGAGCAGCGAATGGCCAGCGGGCAACTTCATCACGCCCTTCAGCATGGAGCTGCTGTCGGGCACGTAGCCCCAGGCCAGGTAATCCTCCACAGCGAGCGGATCGACTTCCCGCCGCAGCATCGGATGGGCGAGAAGCGCCTTGAGTTCGGAGCCGAACGCCAGACTTCCGTCGCTCAGGGGCGCCATGAACAGCGGTTTCACGCCCAGACGGTCACGAGCGAGGAACAGCGTGCGCGCCTCGCAGTCGTAAAGGGCGAAGGCGAACATCCCGTGCAGGCGGCTGACGCATTCCGGGCCCCAGCGCTGCCACGCAGCGAGAATGACTTCGCTGTCGCCATCGGTGTGGAACATCGCGCCCGCCTTGCGCAGTTCCTCGCGCAGCTCGCGGTAGTTGTAGATCTCACCATTGAACACGAGCATCGCGCGGCCGTCGCTCGACGCCATCGGCTGAGGCGAGCCGGCAAGGTCGATGATCGACAGGCGTCGATGCCCCAACCCTACGCCCGGCGCCGTCCATACGCCGTGGCCGTCTGGCCCGCGATGGACCATGGCGTCGCACATCGCCTCGACCCTTGCGGGGTCGACGGGCTTGGGCGTTTCAAGATGATAGATACCGGCAATGCCGCACATGCAGACGGGTACCTACCGGAGTTGGGCGACGCGGTCCATCCACGCGTCCAGCGGTCCGGTGGATGACACAAAGCGCGATATGGCCTCGGCAGCGGGCTGGTCAGGCGTATCCGTGGCGGAGACGATCAGCATCGTCGTCGGGCGTGCCCTCAGGAGAAGATGATTGCCGATCACCGCCAGCTTGAGACGCGCATTGCTTCCTGTCAGCAGGTCTCCGTTGCGATACCAGGTGACGGCCAGCCGCTCGACCTTGCCGGCACCGAGCAGCCGTTCGCTCCTGCCGCTGGCGAAGGCCCTGCCCGGCCCCTGCCATGCCCAGGCGCTGTCCGGCATCAGCGCGCCCTGCCCAAAGCCGCCGGCTTCGCGTCCTTCCCCCTGCGAGGCATAGAGCGCGAGGAAGACGTCCACCTTGCCGCCCTCGCCATCGACATAGCGGCCTAGCAGGCGGTGCTCCGCCCCTGACGCTTGCGGTTCCCACCAGATCGCTGGTGCATAGTCCGCGCGGCTCCAGCCGGAGACTTCTGGAAGGTGAATTTGCGCCGGCAGGGGCGCAGCGATCCGGTCGGCTCCAAAGGCCCAGCCGCGCGCCAAGAACAACAGGGCAACAAGGCCGAGCAGAGCGAAGGTGTAACTCACCTCCATTGCGCAAAGGCGTGCCAGTACCGCATGGCCGCGGATCGCTTCGGCATCGATGATGGGATCGGCCGGCGGACGGTCGAAGAACCGCCAGGCCCCGAGGATGACGAGCCCCAGCACGATGGCGAAGAAGAACCAGCCATAGACGATATGATCGAAGCCTGCCGCGACGTCTGCGCCAAACCACTGCGCAGCATAGATCGTGCCCCATGCCCTGACGCCATTGGCGAGGATCGGCACGACCACGCACGCTCCGACCATGGCGATCCGGCGCGGCCAACTGACGAAACAGACATTGGCGGCCAGAACGCCGAATGCGACCATCGCGATCAGGAACTTCACACCCGAGCAGGCTTCGGCCACCTCGAACAGGCCAGCCGGGGTATCGATGAACACGCCGTCGATAACAGCGGGAATGCCGCTCAGGTGCGTGAGCCCGACCGTAATTTTGGCCGTAATCATCTGCAGGACGTTCACCAGTTCCTCGCCCAGCGGGACGAGGAAGGCGAGGTAGCACAGCGGGAACAGCAACCCTGCGCTCACCTGCGGGCCCAACAGCAGCGGAACGCTCGCGCCCAGCATGGCGATGGCCCCGGCCTGCCGCGCAAGATCCAGTCCCGATATCGCCCCCAGCAACCAGATGAAGGCGGCTGCTCCCAACAGAAGCAGGCCCGGCCACCACGCCTGCGGCTCAAGCTTGCGCAATTCGCCCCAGCGCTGCCAGACCAACCAGCCAAGGATCGGCGGGATCAGTAGGATATGGTTGTAGGTAGAGATGTCCCACCACTGCCGCACCATCGCCGCCCAGTCCGCGGCGAATGCGCCAAGAAGAACGAGCCAGACCCCTGCCAGTCGCAGGAGCGGACCGTGCCAGCTTGCAGGAATCGGGCCTCCTCCGGAATGGAGGACTTCGGCGAAGGAGCGCATGTCAGGCAACGTCGCTCAGGCGTGGGCATGCACGACCGATGTATTCAGGCAGGCGCGACAGCGCGGCCGACCAGCTTGCGTTTTCAACGATCCAACGGCGTGCAGCCGAACCCTTGGCCTGCTTGCGCGCCGCGCTCTGGGAAAAGGCGAGGATCGCACCGGCCATGGCGGCATCGCCGTCGGCTATGTGAAAATCGCGCCCGTCGACGGCATCGATGCCGTTGGCCGCTCCCGGAGTGAGGATCACCGGCAGTTCCATCGCCATTGCCTCGAGCACCTTGTTCTGCACGCCGCGCGCGATGTCCAGCGGCACCAGTGCAAGATCGGCACCTGCGAGCCACGGGCGAATATCCTCGACGCGCCCCCATATCCGCGTGCCGTTCACGCCGTCGCGCGCAAGCAATGCCTCGACCGGATTGCGGCCGACGACATGCAGTGTCGCATGTCCGCAGGCCGCGCGCACGGCAGGCATGATGCGATCGATAGCGCGCAGGACCGCCGCGACATTGGGCGCATAGTCCATTTGTCCGGTAAAGATGATCCGCGGACCGCCCGACTGAACGATGCGCGGTTCGGGCTCCACCAGGGCCGGGTCGAACCATGCGCTGTCGAGGCCATTGCCCATCGCGTGGACCTTTGCACTACCAGCAAGATCCAGCGGCAGGCGCGAACACAGCAGTTCGGCTTCGAGCGAAGTGATCAGCAGGCTGGCGTCGGCACGGCGGACGATGCGCGCTTCTTCCGCGCCGAGGACGCGCCCTTCGCGACGATCGATCCAGCTGCGCAGGCCCTTTCCGTTCGCCCCATAGGCTTCGAACTTGGCCGAATCGACATCGACCAGATCGGCGACGACGCGGCCGGTGAAGCTGTCGGGCACGTACTGCGCCATCTGCCCGGAGAAGACGTAGATGACGTCGATTTCACGCTTGCGCAGGGTTTCGCGCACCCACCCCTTCAGGCGGCGGTCGTGAAAGGCGGTGAGGCTGACCGGCCTGCCCCACGACAGGGCTTCGATAGCGGCAAGCGGCAGCGGCTTTATCCGGCGCAGCAGCAGGTGGCTTGCCGAAATCGCAGCGAGGTCAGACTCGCTCGCGAAGTCCTGCTCATCGTCGGCAAACGTGGCGACGTGGACCGGAGCCATGCCCGCCAACGCCTTGAGAACGTGGTGCGAGCGGATCTTGTCGCCCCGGTCGGGCGGGAACGGAATGCGGTGGGACAGGAACAGGATTTCACCCATCAGCCGATCCCCCGGGCGATCAGCGGGCCGAGGCGGTTGGCGATGCCAAGCGGCAGTTTCTGCCAGATCGCGATCTGGAGCGACAACTTGGAACTGGCAGGGTCGGCCTCGCGCGGGGTGGCTCCGGGAGCGGTCCAGCTGGCATAAGTCAGCGGCTCGGGTTCGAAGCCCCAGTTGCGCTTGAAATGGTAGGCTCCGCTTCGCGTCTTCGACCGACCGAAATCGAACGTGCTGCACCCGCGCCTGCGGGCATGGAGCATGAGTTCATAATACATCCGGTCATTCGCGCGCAGGCGCCGCGCTTCCCATGTGCCACCGCCCCAATAGGGCATGGCAGCGCCCCGGTGATAGACCGTGATCACGCTGGCGAGGGGACGTCCTTCGTGTCGCACGGTCAGGATGTCCGCATCCTCGCCGAAGGCATCGACAACGGCGTCGAGCAGCGCGCGCGGAAATACCGGCGTGCCGAGATTGCGGTAGCTTTCGGCAAAGACCGCATAATGCGCAGACCGGTCACGCTCGGACGTGCCGATCTCGACGGACAGGTCATTCGCCAGCGCCTTGCGCACCTCGGCGCGCTGCTTGCGCGGGATCGCAAGCAGTTCCGCCTCATCGTCCGCCGCCAGAGGCCGTGCGAAATTGCAGTGCGATTCGGTCTTGAGGGCCCAGCCCTGCCCCGCCTCGGGAAGCACGCCGCCGCGCAGCTCGACAGTCGGGCAGGACAGACGCAGCGCCAGTTCCTCTGCGGCGCGCAGCACTTCACCGGGTTCGGAGCCTTCATCCGCCAGCAAGCCGCCGCCGACCGCAAAACCGCTGGAGGCCAGCATATCCCCGAAGATGGGCGAATGGATCGCGCTCAAGGGAAGGAAGGCAACGAGTTCGCCGTGCCGCTCCTGCACCAGCGCGAATGACCGGTTGCCGGTCGCACGGGCAGTCGCCACGAACCAGGCGGGACGGTGAAAAGGCGTGCCTTGCGGATGCGCCGCGACATAGCCTTCGAGCCGGGCGACCTCATCCGGATCGGCCAGATCGGCCAGCCGCACTTGCGCGCGGGTCGGGGCGAAAGGCGCGTTCATGCCGCCAGCGCCAAAGCCCTGCCAGCTTCGCGCGCGGCCAGTTCGTCCATGCGGCCCCAGCTGAACTCGTCGATGAGCTGGCGCAGCTTGGCCGCCATGACATCGAGATTGGTGTAGTGCCGCAGACGCGAGCGAAGCGGAGCGTTCTCGACTCGCGGCTGGTCCGGATCGATTTCCCAAGGGTGGAAATAGAAGACCGCCGGACGGCCCTCGACGCGGTTCACCTGCCGGATCGCCCAACGCGAAAAGCCATAGGGCAGAACGCGGAAGAAACCGCCCCCGCCCGCGGCAAGACGGCGGCCGGCGAAAGTGGCCGTCGTGACCGGAATCTCGACGAAATCGCTGCCTGCCAGCGGATGGAAGGTAAAGCGCGGCGCCTCGCGCCAGCCGTAGTGATCGTGAGCGATCGGCGCGACGCTGGAGCTATAGGCATAGCCCTGTCCGGCCAGAACTTCGAAGGCCCAGGGCGTGCGCGCATCGATGGAAAAGCTCGGTGCCCGGTAGCCGGTTACGGCCACACCGGCGGCGTCCTCGATGGCCTTGCGGCTGCGTTCGAGATCGCGTGCGAAACCTTCAGCACCAAGGCGGAAGACGCGCTCATGATCCCAGCCGTGGCTTGCTACTTCATGCCCCTCACCCGCGATGCGGCGCATCAGCGGACCGTGACGCTCGGCCACCCAGCCCAACGTGAAGAAGGTGCCCTTCACCCCGGCATCGGCGAACATCGCAAGGATCGCATCGCAATTGCGCTCGACGCGGTCCGCCAGCGTGGACCAGTTTTCGCGGGCAATGACGGTTTCGAAGGCGCCGACCTGGAACCAGTCCTCGACGTCGACCGAGAGACCGTTGATCGGGAGACTGGCAGGCATCGGGCTCACTCCGGTCAGACGCGAACGAAGGCTGGGGCTATCAGGCGGCGCGGCGCTGGCCCTCGCCGCCTTCGATCCACTCGATCAGCATTGTCAGGGTATGACGCAGCATGCGGTCATGCTCGGCAAGGCGCGCCTCGAGATCCGAAACATGGCCGGTCATCGCCTGAAGCTGCGTTTCGAGAGCCGCGACCCGCGCCTCACTGGCGACGGCAGCTTCCTGCTCGCGCGCTTCGGCTGCGGTCGCGAGTTCAAGCACGGCCTGCTGCAGTTCGGTGATCTGCGCGTCCCGGTCAGCCAGCGCCGATTCGATCACCGCGGCGACTTCCTCGGTATCGATGCCTGCCTGAACGGGCTCGGCCTGTACCTGGACTTCGCGTTCGCCCCCCTCCGTTTCGGCAGCCTCGACCTGCATGGCAGGCCCCTTGCGCTCGACTTTCGGCTCGGGAGCCTTGCGGCTTACCAGCGAGATCGACCCATCGGCATCCAGTTCGGCAAGGACCTGTGACAAGACGTCCAAATCGATCACGGAACGCTGCTCGACCGCACCCAGCAGCAGCAGGCGATTGACCAACTGGTTGATCCGCCGCGGCACGCCACCCGTCGCTTCGAAGATCCCGGCAAAAACTTCCGCATCGAACTGCGGATTGCCCTGCCAGCCCACGCAACAAAGGCGGTGCTCGATATAGGCCTGCACTTCGTCTGCCTGCATCGCTTCGAGGTGGTGCGTGGCGATGACACGCTGACGCAGCTGTTCCAATTCCCTGCTATCGAGCAGGGTCGCGCGGAATTCCGGCTGGCCGAGCAACAGCGTCTGCAACAGCGGATGCGATCCGAGCTGGAAGTTCGAAAGCATGCGCAGTTCTTCTAGCGCGGAGACCGAAAGGTTCTGCGCCTCGTCGACGATCAGCAGGCAGCGGCGACCGTGGCGCGCCTCTTCATGCAGGAAACCCTCGATAGCACCCAGCGCCGAGGCCTTGTCGTGCCCGGCAACCGGCAGGCCGAACGCCTGTGCGACGACATGGACGATTTCCTCGCCATCGAGCGCGCTGGTGACGACCTGCGCCGCCGTCAGGCGACTGGGATCGATCGTCGCCATGAGATGCGCGACCAGCGTCGACTTGCCCGCACCCACTTCACCGGTGATGACAACGAAGCCTTCCCCCTGGGCGAGGCCATAGCCGAGGTAGGACAGCGCCTTGCGGTGCGTCCGGCTCTCGAAATAGAACGCCGGGTCGGGCGTAAGCTGGAACGGGCGGCTTTCGAACCCGTAGAAATCGTCGAACATCTCTCGTCCTCCTTAGGACTTCAGAAATTGTACCGCAGGCCGACGAGGGCCGATGCGGTCCAGATATCGTCAATGGAGGGATCGTTGCGGGTCGTCCCGTCGATCCCGAGCGCCGCGGTAGCCCGCAAGCGCTGCGTCAGCAGGCGGTAGTAGGCCGCCGTGGCGCCATAACCGGCAACGTCGCCGCCCAGCGGGCCGGAACTCGAAAGCCAGTTGGCATAGACATTCGTGCTCCAGCCGGCATCGGGGCCGAGCCGACCGCTCAAATAGGCCGCCAACCAGTAATTTTCGTCGATGAGGCCGTTGGCCGAGGCCAGAACCGTCCCCTCGGCGGCGATGAACTTGCGGCGATCGTAACCGGCACCCACGCCTGCATTGAGGCGTCCCAGCTTCATCGCATAACTTGCCGTCACCCCGCGCGACCGGAACGTGGCCGACCGCACCGAACCGAGTGCACCGGCAAGGCAATTGCTGCCTTCGAGCGAATCGACACAGCCGCGCAGTTCTCCCGTGATCGGATCGCGCACCGCCTCGAAATCATCGGGCAGATCGTTGAGGAAGCGGTTGAGCTGGCCACCGAAGCCGGCGACGTTGTCATAGACTGCCACGCTCAGTTGGCTGCGGTCGTTCGGCGCATAGGCGAGAGTACCGCCGAAGCTGGTCGCCCCGTAACGTCGCCCGACATGGGCCGAAAGCGACGTGCGCCGGCTGGGACGCCACATCACCGCAACATCCCAGATCAGGCCCTCCACGTCATAGGCGATCTGGCGCGGCGCGCTCTTGTCTGTCCTGAAGCGACCGTTCCTGCCGATCACCGGGTTGCCGTCTGCATCGCGCACGGCATCGCGGCTGGACACCTCGACATCTTCGTACCCGATCGCACCGACGGCCTGGACCGTGCGGCTGACCGGCACCGTAACCATGGCGCGCGCCTGCATGTCACGCACGCGCTGATCGAGGTTGGAGATGTCCTCCTGATAGAAGCTGCCCGCGGCGGCCAAGCCAACGGGCAGGATCTCGTAAGGCGCCACGCCCGCCTCGACATCGGCAACGTGCGAGACGCTCTCGTCGAAAATATCGCCCGATGCGCCGCCAGCGTCGCCAATGTAGGCATTGGGCTGCTCGACCTTGGTGTAACCGGCGCGGTAGTTGGCATTGATCGAAACGTCACCGGCCCGGGTTGCCACCGAAGGTCCGCCATAGACAGAATAGATGTTGGACGAGGAGTCGCCGCCAACCAGACTGCTGCCCAGCGCAGAGCCGCCGTTTTCAACGCTGACCCGGGTCGCAAGCGCACCTGCCTCCAGCGTCACGCCTGGCGTTACCGTGGCATAACCGCTTACGAGTCCACTGATGGTATCGCCATCGCGCGCCTTGCCACTCCAGCCGATCTGACGCGCGTAACGCACGGAGGCGGAAACCGCATTGCGCTGCCCGACGATGCTGGCATCGACCCCGACCGCAACCTGCGTGTAAGTGAGCACGTCATCGCCCGGCGAAAGCTCCGCGTCGACGATCTGATCGACCTGGATATAGGGCTGAATCGCAAAGCGGCGCTGGCCGCCTCCCCGACCGCCACGCGCCTTCGCCTTTGGCGGGGAATACGTGTCTGAGCCTGCACCGTCCGATGCCTGGTCGCCGTCCATCCCGCCCCCGCCGACGCCTTCGTAGCCAAGCGTCTGCGCGTGCACTGCGGCAGGCAGCGACAGGGCCGCCAGCGCCGCCATCGTCGCCATCGTCGCCAGGCCGGTCCGGAGGCGTCGCTTCGCCGTCATCCCTGATATCCGTAGTAAGTGCCGAAACGACGGCCGCTCGGGCTGAATTGCGCCGCGTTCAGAAGAAGCTGCACATTGGGGCAGGCACCGAGGAGCGAGATCGCATCTTCCAGCGCCCCCTGCCCGGTTCGATCCGCGCGTACGATCACCACGACCTGACCGACGTATTTGGCCAGCTCCGCGGCGGGCGAAGCTGCCAGCGCGGGCGGCGAATCGAAGATCACCACGCGGTTCGGTGCGCCTTGCGTCAGGCGATCGAGCACACGGCGGGTTCGCGAGCTGGAAAGGTATTCGCTGTCGGTGTTCGAGGTGTCACCAGCCGGCAGCACCCAGAGGCCCGGGATATCCGTGCCCAGCACGCAATCGGCAACGTCGATACTCTCGTCCATCAGCGCATCCATCAGCCCCGGACCGCCGGGCAGTCCGAGCGCGGAAAGGATCGACGGCTTGGCGAAATCGGCATCGACGAGAAGGACTTCGCTTTCCTTTTCGGCCGCGATGGAAAGCGCGAGGTTGAGCGCGCAGTAGGTCTTGCCCTCGCCCGGGTGCGGAGAACTGATGAGCAGGCGCTGTGCGACGGGTCCTGCGTTCTGGCGGCGCAAGTCGGCGCACTGGAGGAGCAGCTGCCGCTTGACGATGCGGAACTCCTCAAGGCTCGCGGTCACCGCCCCTTCGGGCACGATCAGGCCCTGATCGCGCAGGCGATTGCGGTCGACGGGATGATGAACACCGCGGAATTCGGTGCGTTCCTGCGAAGCGGGAGGCGATTGCGGGGCAGCAGCCACTTGCGCGGCTGGTTGAGGTACCTCGACGGCAGGGTCTGGTTGCGCAGCCTGCGCGGCAGGCGGCCGTTCTGCTGGCGGCTGTACTGCAGGCTGCTCGACTGCGGGCGGCGCCGGCTTGCGGATCCTGCTCGCCACCTCGGGCGGGATCGGCGCGGGCTTGGCGATCAGGCTGTTGAGATCGAGGCCACCGGTGGCGCGCTCGATCAGCGATCCACCGGGAGCGGCCTTGCCGGGAAGCGGGATGCGGGAGTGCTCGGTCATCGCTCGTTCCCTTCAGGCCACCATGCCGCGCTGGATGAATTCGACTGCGAGCAGCACGACGAAGAGCCCGCAGAGCGCGGCACTGGCGCCGTAGAAATACTTGAGGCGGCGCTTGCGCAGCGCACGGGCCGCATCGGTCAGGTTCTGAGAGATCGCGCCGAGCACCGGCAGGCCGATCGAACGCTCCAGACCCGCTGCCGTCGCATAGACGGAGCGCACCTTGCTGAGCGCGAAGGCACCCGCGCAGCCGCCGCCGATGCCGACGACCAGCACGCCCAGCAGCAGGATCGGGCGGTTGGGCGCCACCGGGGCGCGCGGCGTCGTCGGCGGATCGACGACTTCGAACTTGACGGCCTCGCGCTCGGTCTTCACTTCGCCGCGCAGGCGCAGTTCCTCGCGGTCCTGCAGGAGCTTGTCGTACTGCGAGCGCAGGACGTCATAGTCGCGGTTGATCCGCTGGGCCTGGCTGGCGAATTCCGGGTTCTGGATCGCCTGCGCGGTCAGCCCGGAGAGATCGGACTGCAATGCGGCCTTGCGGGAAATCAGCGCCTGCACATTGGCCTGGCGTTCGGCGCGGATCGACTGCAGCGAGGTAAAGGCCGGGTTCGGCGTACCGACGCCGTTGGCCGCTTCCTGCGCCGCCGGTCCCTTGAGCGAGGCGATCTGGTTGCGCGCGGCAATCACGTCGGGATGCTCTTCGGTAAGGCCACGGGCGCGCAGGGCTGCAAGGTTCGACTGGGCCTGTGCCAGAGCCGCCGATGCACCGCCGGCGCTACCCCCGGGGATGGTCCTGGGCGTACCGGCAAGCTGGCCGTCGATGGCGGCAAGCGCGGCCTGTGCGGCGGCGAGATCGGCCTCCACGCCGCGCAGTTCGGCGCGCGAGGATTCAAGGCGCTGTGCGCTGGCCGCCCCGCCAAGAGCGAATTCGGGATGCTCGGCCTCGAACGCTGTGCGCTTCTGCTCGGCCGATTCGAGTTCCTTCTCGCGCTGGGCGAGTTGCTGGTTCACGAACTCCAGCGTCTCGACCATCTCGCCGCGATTGCCCGACAGGTTTTCCTCGCGGAAGATATCGATCAGCTTCTGGGCGATGTTCTGGGCAAGCTTGGCGTTTTCCGCATCGGAGAACGACGAATAATTGGCGGTCGCGGTGATCTCGAAGAGGTTGTCCTGCTGACTGATAACCTTGACGTTCTTGGCCAGGGCGAGTACCGCCGCTTCCATCTGCTTGGGTGCTTCGATCGTGTCGCCGATGCGGGTCGAACGCACGACCTTTTCAAGGTTCACCGCGCTTGTGAGGGTCTGGCGGATGCGTTCGATGTCACGCTTCTTGTCGGCAACGCCGATGCCCACCTGTTCGGCCAGCGCGTCGTCGAGCTGGATGAAGATGCGCGCGCGCGATTCGTAGCTGTTGGGGATCAGCGCCACGACCAGCCAACCCAACAGGCAGATGCCCCAGGCAATGCCCAGGGCAATCCAGCGCCGGTGCCAGACGCTGTGGATTGCGGCCAGCAGCTCTTCGTAGAGAGAGTTCATCGCGTGCGCCGGCCCCTCTTAGAACATGCTTTCGGGGATGATGATGACGTCACCGGGGCTGAGCATGACGTTGGCCTTGCTGTCCCCCTTCTTCAGCAGATCGCCCAGCCGCAGGGCATATTCCTTCTGCTTGCCGGTCGACTTGTCGAAGCGGATCAGGTGCGCCTTGTTGCCCGCCGCATATTCGGACAGGCCGCCCACCGCGATCATCGCGTCCAGCACGGTCATGTTGGCACGGTAGGGAATAGACGCCGGCTTCTCGGTCGCGCCGACAATGCGGATCTGCTGGCTGAAGGTTCCCGCGAACTTGTTGACGATAACCGAGACCAGCGGGTCCTCGATGTACTGGGAAAGCTGCAGGCGGATGTCCTGCGCCAGCATCGAGGGGGTCTTGCCCACGGCAGGCATGTCGGTGATCAGTGGCGTGGTGATGCGCCCGTCGGGACGGACCTGCACTTTCGCGCCCAGTTCGGGATTGCGCCATACGAAAATGGTCAGTTCATCCAGAGGGCCGATGACATATTCCTCGCCCGGCCCTTCCTGCATTGCAACAAAGGAGGCCGGGGGAAGCTCGGGCGCGGCACCGCCGCCTGCACATCCGCTGAGAGTCACGCCGGCAAGCGCGCAAACGGCGAGCAGGCGGGTCAGACGGCGATACGGCATGGGCACTTCCCTCACTGCGCCAACCCGCCGCAATCCTCACGAGAGCGGCGGACCTGGCGAAATCCGGCTTCCGCTATCGGTCAAAAGGGTGAACATAGCGTTAGCCTTGAGAGGCCAATTGGCAGCAGGTCCCAAAAAGGGACGCGCAAATACCTAAATCCTTACGGCTTTTTCAGACCCGCAGCTCGCGGGCCGGTCCCTGCCCCAGGAAACTGGCCGGGCTGGCGCTGGCACCATAGGCCCCGGCACAGAACACCGCCACGAGATCACCGACGTCAGCGCGAGGGAACCCGCCCTTGTCCGCCAGTTTGTCGAGCGGTGTGCACAGGCAGCCGACGATGGAAGCCTCCTCCTCGACCTCTGCACCGAAGCGCGTGGCAATGGCCGAGGGATAGTTGCGGCGCACAACGGTTCCGAAGTTTCCTGAGGCGGCGAGCTGATGATGCAACCCCCCGTCGGTGATCAGAAAAACTTCGCCGTGGCTGACTTTCCGGTCGACGATGCGCGCGATGTAAACACCTGATTCGCCGACGAGATAGCGCCCCAGCTCGATGCAGAAACGGGTTTCGCGCAGGCTGTCGGGCAGCTTCTCGAAGCGCTCGGCCAGCCGGGCGCCGACAAAAGACAGGTCGAGCGGTTCGTCGCCCGGGAAATAGGGAATGCCGAAGCCTCCGCCCAGATTGCAGTGCGGCAGTGGCGCTCCACTCTCCTGCGCAAGGCGCGCCGCCAGATCGAGGGTCTGGCCCTGGGTCTCGGCAATGGCCTCGGCGGAGAGCGCCTGGCTGCCTGCGAATATGTGGAACCCGCGCCATTCGGCACCGCTGGCGATCACTTCGCGCACGAGAGCGGGCACACGCTCGGCATCGATGCCGAACGGCTTGGCGCCGCCGCCCATCTTCATGCCCGAGCCCTTGAGGTCGAAATCGGGGTTCACCCGGATCGCCAGTCGCGGCGTGACGCCCAGCCGACCTGCGATCGCCAGTGCCCGCGCCGCCTCGCCCTCGGATTCGAGATTGAGCGTCACCCCGGCCCGGATCGCCGCTTCCAGTTCCGCATCGCGCTTGCCCGGCCCTGCAAAACTGACCCTGTCGAGCGCGATCCCGGCACCGCGCACGATCTCCAGCTCGCCGCCAGAGGCAATGTCGAAGCCATCGACAAGGCCGGCCATTGCCGAAAGCAGCGGCGCAAAGGGATTGGCCTTCACCGCGTAATGCAGCGACAGCCGCTCGGGCATCGCCGCACGCAGCGCCGCAGCCCGGTCGCGCACGCGGTCGGCCGAATAAAGGAACAGCGGGGTTCCGCCGGCTTGGTCAACCCAATGCGTCACCGGTTTGCCGCCCACAGCCAGCACGCCGTCGATGGAAGTGAACCCGGCGGGAATCGGACCGAGCGCCTTCATGCCGCCAGCTCCGTCTGCAGACCGGTGCGGTCGATCTTGCCATTGGGGCCGATCGGCATGGCTGCGCGCCAGTGAATGACTTTGGGCTGCATGAAATTCGGCAGTTCCTGCATGAGTTTACGGGGCAATTCCTGTTCGGGGTTTTCAGCGCCGGGGGCCGCCCTGACGATCAGGTGGACCGCCTGACCCAGCCGTTCGTCGGCAAGGCCGAGCGCCACCGCCTCGGCAACGAGGCCGGTGGCGAGCGCGGCTTCCTCGATCTCCTGCGGACTGATGCGGTTGCCCGCGCTCTTGATCATCGCATCGCGGCGCCCGACGAAATAGAGCAGTCCGTCCGCTTCGCGCCGTACCCGGTCGCCCGACCAGACGGCGGTGCCGCCATAGTAAGAGCTTGCGGGCGCCGGCTTGTAGCGCTCGGCCGTGCGCTCCGGATCCTGCCAGTAGCCCTGCGCGACGAGCGGCCCGCAATGGACCAGCTCCCCCTCCTCGCCATCAGCGGCCAGTTCGCCCGCATCGTTGATGACGAGGATCTCGGCATGGGGAATCGCCGTGCCCATCGAGGTGGGGTGCGTGTCGACAAGCGCAGGATCGAGATAGGTCGAGCGGAACGCCTCGGTCAGCCCGTACATCGGGAAAAGCCGGGCCTGCGGGAACAGCGCACGCAAGTGGCGGACCAGATCGACGGTAAGCGCACCGCCGCTGTTGGTCAGGCGGCGCAGCTTTCCGGCGGTCTCTGCCGGCCAATCGAGTTCGCTGACCTGCACCCACAGGGGCGGTACCGCCGCGAGCGTCGTGATGCCGTGGCGCTCGACCGCTTTCACCAGGTCGCGTGGGAGCAGGTAATCGAGCGGGATGACGCAGCCGCCCGCATACCATGTCGAGAACAGCTGGTTCTGCCCGTAGTCGAACGAGAGCGGCAGCACCGCCAGGGTGCGGTCATCGCCTGCCAGCCCCAGATAATCGGCCACGGCCTCTGCCCCCAGCCACATGTTGGCATGGCTGAGCATGACGCCCTTGGGTCGCCCGGTCGATCCGCTGGTGTAGAGGATTGCGGCCAGCGCCTGCGCATCGACGCTCGAGGGCCCCATGTGCCCCCCAAGGTCCGCCGCCGCGGCCAAGGCCGCAGGCTCCTCGATAACGCGGCATTCGTGAGGGACATCGCCCTCACCCAGCGTCTTGAGGCGCGCAGGCGTTCCGATCAACATGGCCGCGCCGCTGTCCGCAAGGATATGCGCGACTTGCGCATGCTTGAGCAGCGGATTGACCGGCACGTGAACCAGTCCGGCACGCGCTGCAGCAAGCGGCAGCAGGCAGGTCAGTTCGCCCTTGGCCGCCCAGCTCGCCACGCGCGCGCCTTGCTGCGGCACTTCCCGCGCCAGCCAGGCAGCAAGACGAGAGACACGCGTTCTTAAGTCCTTGTAGTTAAGAACGCCCTCGCGCAGCACGAGAGCATCGGCCGCATCGTCCCCGCGAAGGACGAGATGGTCGAGCGGAAGGACCGGATTTTCGCTCTTGCCGCGCATTTTGGTGGAACTGCTCCCGCGAGGTTCTGGAAGGTATCGTGGTAAAGATCGAATATCACTCCGATCTTAAGGAACTGCAATCCGACGCACAGCTTGCAAGGCTGCTCTCGCCGGAATGCCAGTCCGCGCCCTTCGATCGCCTTGCATGGTGGGAAGCGCTTGGCAAGCATTGCGCCATCACACCGACGATCGCCGTAGCGCGCGAAGGCGATGCGGTGGCCGTCCTGCCGCTCACCGGCGATGGCGGCCACCTCTCGGCACTGGCGAACTGGTACACTTTCCGGTTCCGACCGGTGCTTTCGCCGGTGCCGCAGGCTGAAGGCTTGCTCACCCAAATCGCCCACGATCTGGCCGGAAAGGCGCGCCGCCTGACGCTCTCCGGATTGCCAGACGAGGACGACTCTGCATCACGCGTCGAATCCGCCTTCCGCAAGGCCGGCTGGCTGGTCATGCGCGAGGCCAGCGACACAAATCATGTCCTCGCAATCTCGGGCCGCAGCTACGACGACTATATCGCCGGGCGCCCCGGCAAGCTCCGCACGACGCTCAAGCGCAAGACGAAGAAAGTTGCCGTCGAGGTTCTCACCCGCTTCGATGCGCTGGCCTGGGAGCAATACGAGGCGATCTATGCCGAAAGCTGGAAGCCCGAAGAAGGATCTCCGACCTTCCTGCGCGCCTTTGCACAGGCCGAAGGCGAAGCAGGTCGCCTGCGTCTCGGCATCGCCCGGGCCGCCGAAGATCCCGAAGGCCCGGCCATCGCCGCGCAGATGTGGACGGTCGAAGGCAAGACAGCTTTCATTCACAAGCTGGCCCACCGCGAGAGCGCCAAGCCGCTTTCGCCCGGCTCCATCCTGAGCGCCGCGCTGTTCCGGCACGTCATCGACGTCGACCGGGTGACGCTGGTAGACTTCGGTACCGGCGACGATCCCTACAAGCGCGACTGGATGGAACAGGTGCGGCCCCGCTACCGACTGGACATGTTTCGCCCCTTCGATCCGCACAACTGGCTCATCGTCGCGCGGATCGGCCTGCGACGTCTTGCCGCAAGTGCGAAGGGCGGCTAGAGCCGCTGGCCAAAGTACAACGCTTTGTTGAGGGGGCCATGCAAGACGATACCGACCTGCTGCTGCGTCGCATCCTGACGGATGTCCTCGGACTCGCGCAGGGACAGGCCGACACGTTCGATGCCGAAACGGGCCTGTTCGGTCACCTGCCCGAACTCGATTCGATGGCGGTTGCCGGGCTCCTGACCGAGATCGAGGACCGCCTAGACATCGTGATCGAAGACGACGAGATCGACGGCGAAATGCTCGAAACCTTCGGCGGCCTGCTCGAATTCACCAAGTCCAAGCGCGCCGAGGCCTGATCCGGCGGTGACACCGGCGAGCTGGCCCTGTCCGCTGCCCGCCGGTGGCTTCGTCGACGAACATGCCCTCAGCTTCGATCGCAGTCGCAAAACGCGGTTGCTGATAGTCCCGGCGCTGTTCGATGAAGGCAACAAGCTGCGTCGCCTGACGGTGGAGACGATGCGCCGCCTCGACTCGGCCGGGATCGACTGCATTCTGCCGGACCTTCCCGGTTGCAACGAGAGCCTGCAACAGCTCGACCGGCAGGTGCCCACAGCCTGGCGCAGCGCAATGGACGCTGCTGCAAAGCAGTTTCGCGCGACCCACGTTCTGGGCATTCGCGGTGGCTGCATGTTCACGCCGGACGGCCTTCCAACCTGGCACTATGCCCCGGTGAAGGCCGCCTCGATCCTGCGCCAGATGCTGCGTGCGCGAATTCTCGCGAGCCGTGAGGCTGGACGCGAGGAAAGCCGAGAAGATCTGGCCAAGCGCGCCAGAGAGCAGGGCATCGAGCTTGCCGGTTATCCCCTCTCGCCAGAATTCTGGCGGGAATTCGAGCCCACGATCGCCACGGATACGGCAAGAGTGATCGAACAGGCCGAAATCGGCGGTAGCGGTCTGTGGCTGCGAGCGGAACCGGGTGAAGACCCCGATCAGGCAGACGCCCTCGCCGCGATCCTGACCTGGGGCGCCACGGAATGAACCGACGCCATTTCCTGTTCGAATGCGAAGGCGCCCGGCTGGCCGCAACGCTGGACGATGCGCCCGGCACCGTCGTCCTGCTCCTCGTCAGCGGCGGCAACGAAGTGCGCGCCGGGGCATGGAACGGACAGGCCAAATTCGCCGCCCGGATTGCTGGCCGCGGTTACCCCGTCATGCGCTTCGATCGCCGTGGCGTCGGGGACAGCGAGGGAGTGAACGGCGAATTCCGCTCCAGTGCGCCAGACATAGCCGCGGCCCTCGCAGCATTGCGCCGCGAATGCCCGCAGGTCACCAAGATCGTCGCCTTCGGCAACTGCGATGCCGCCAGTGCGCTGATGCTGACGCGCGGCGCGGGGATCGATGCGATGGTGCTGTCCAACCCGTGGACGATCGACAACGATGCACGCGACGGACCCGCCGAAGTGGTCCGCGACCACTATCGCCGCCGCCTCACCGATCCTGCCGCAATCCGCCGCCTGCTGACCGGCAAGGTCTCGATCGGCAAGCTCCTGCGCAGTCTCCTGTCGGCCGCGCGCCCTGCATCGGCCAGGCTATCCGGTCTTGCCGCCGAGATGGCCGAGGGCATTGCGACCTATCGGGGCTGCATCCGCTTTCTGGTCGCCGCGCGCGACCGGACCGGACAGGCGTTCCTTGCAAAGTGGAACAAGAGCGACACCCGCATCCGGATCTGCCCCGATGCGACCCACAGCTACGTAGAGCTTCATGCGCAAGACTGGCTGGTGGAACAGGTTATCGCGGTTCTGGAGGCACAGTAGCGCCTTCGACCGCCCTCACCCCGAACGACCTCAGACGATCAGCGGTCTGGCGGGGCGTGCAATTGCAGGCGGCCGAACATGCCGAACCGCCTGCCGGCACTCCCCGCTTCCTCATAGGAAACGGGGAGGCAATCAGAAATGGCTCAGGCTTCGACCTTGGCCGCCTCGGCGAATTCCTTTTCGGCGAGGAAGCGCTCGGCGTCGAGCGCGGCCATGCAGCCGGTGCCGGCAGCGGTGATCGCCTGGCGGTAGACGTGGTCCATCACGTCGCCGCAAGCGAATACGCCCGGGACGTCGGTCTTGGGCGTACCCGGCTCGACGAGCAGGTAGCCCGTATCGTCCATGGCGAGTTGCCCCTTGAACAGTTCGGTCGCGGGGGCGTGGCCGATGGCGACGAAGGCACCTTCGGTCTCGATCTCGCTTTCCTCGCCGGTCACCGTGTCGATCAGCTTGAGCGCCCGCAGGCCACCGCCCTCGCCGCCGCCCAGGAAGCTGTCGACGCGCTTGTTCCACACGACGTTGATCTTGGGGTGCGCAAAGAGGCGGTCCTGCAGGATCTTCTCGGCGCGAAGGGAATCGCGGCGGTGGATCAGGGTGACGTCCTCTGAATGGTTGGTGAGGTAGAGGGCTTCTTCAACGGCGGTGTTGCCGCCGCCGATGACCACGACCTTCTTGCCGCGATAAAAGAAGCCATCGCAGGTGGCGCAGGCGGAAACGCCCTTGCCCGAGAGTTCCTGCTCGCCCGGAACGCCGAGCCAGCGCGCCTGCGCGCCGGTGGCGATGACCAGCGTGTCGCCCTCGTAAACGTCGCCGCTGTCGCCCTGCGCCGTGAACTTCTCGCCCGACAGATCGACCGACGTGATCGTGTCCCACATCATGCGGGTGCCGACATGTTCAGCCTGGGCCTGCATTTCCTGCATCAGCCAGGGGCCCTGGATAACCTCTCGGAAACCGGGGTAATTCTCGACATCGGTGGTAATGGTGAGCTGGCCGCCCGGCTGGAGGCCCTGCACGACGATCGGCTCCATGCCTGCACGGGCACCGTAGATCGCGGCAGAAAGTCCGGCCGGGCCGGAACCGATAATGAGCATGCGGGTCTTGTGCGTCGTCGCCACGTCTAACCTCTTGTGTGAAACCTGTGCGGAAAGCTTTTCGCTGCCGGAGATAGGAGCAAGGGGGCCGGTTTGCCAAGCTTGAGCGTCGCAAGGATTAGTTTCATCCCCGCAAATGCACACCTGCGTCCCTGACTCCGGGGGCAACGGAAGCGCGATTGACCTTGCGCCCTGGAGGCTCCACTTGAAAGCCATGGAACGCCTACTCGGACCGACATCGAACCGCTTCGTCTCACAACGCCTGCGTCTGCATTACGTGGACTGGGGCAATCCCGAGGCACCGCCGCTGATTCTCCAGCACGGCGGGCGCGATCATTGTCGCAGCTGGGACTGGGTGGCCGAGGAACTGCGTCGCGACTGGCACGTGATCTGCCCGGACCTGCGCGGGCATGGTGACAGCGATTGGTCGTCCGAGGGCAACTATGCGATGGACGCCTATGTCTACGACTTCGCCCAGCTCGTCCACACGCTGGGCTACGACAAGGTGACGATCATGGCCCATTCGCTTGGCGGCAACATCGCCACGCGTTTCACCGGCCTCTATCCCGAGAAAGTCGAGAAACTGGTCAACATCGAGGGCCTTGGCCCGAACCTTGAAGAACGCCGCCAAATGCTGGGTGACTGCTCGTCCGAACGGCTGCGGGACTGGATTTCCAAGAAGCGACAGGCTGCCGGGCGCACTCCGCGCAAGTACCTGACGCTGCGCGATGCCTACGAACGGATGAAGGCGGAGAATTCCTTCCTTACCGTCGAGCAGGCCCGGCACCTTACCATTCATGGCGCGAGCCGGAACGAGGATGGCACCTGGAGCTGGAAGTTCGACAACTACCTCAATATCTGGCCGGTTGTGGACCTTCCGGGAGAGCACGTGATCTCCCTGTGGGAAGCGATCACCTGTCCGATCCTGATGCTGTGGGGTAAGGACAGCTTCGCTTCCAGTCCCGCCCTCGATGGCCGCATGGACCATTTCCCGACTGCGCGCCTGATCGAGTACGAAGATGCCGGACACTGGTTGCATCATGACCAGTTCGATCGGTTCATGAACGATGTGAAGGCCTTCTTCGCCGGCTGAGCGCGGCTTGCGGCCATTTGCCGCCCTGACGGATTAGCGAAGCAAATCACCGGGTCGGGCGATTTTCCGACCCGATCGCGCCTGCCTGCCCGCGAAGCGACGGAGCCGGTCCAGCCCTGACACTGACAACGGCGTATGGATCGCCCGATCTTCCTGTTGCAGATACTATCCATGCTTAGTATAAGCCTGCTGCAAATTGAGACAGGAAGTCGCATGAACGCGCAGAGCACCATATCAGCCGACAGCGCAGCCGAGCCGGTCGTCCCGCCTCGCAAGCGCAGCCGTCGTACGATCCTGATGATCGCCGGACCGGCAATCGTCCTGCTTATTGCTCTGGTCGGCTATTTCTGGAGCGGCCGCTACGAATCGACCGACAACGCTTCGCTGCAAACCGGCATGGTCGCCATCAGCCCGAGCATTTCGGGCAAGGTCATCTCGGTGGAGGTGAAGGAGAACCAGCGCGTCAGTTAGGGCGACGTCCTGTTCCGGATCGAAGCCAACAGCTTCAAGTCCGCAGTCGCCGAAGCCGAAGCAACCCTCGCTACCGCGCGCACCGATGTGCAGTCGCTCCGGGCCGATTACCGCGAGGCACTTTCGCAGGTCAGCGCAGCGCAGGCGCGCTACGATTTTGCAACCAGCGAGGCCGCCCGTCAGAAATCGCTCGTGGCGGAAGGGATTTCTTCCAAGGCGCAGTACGACCAGGCGACGACTGCCATGCGCACCGCGCGCGATGCGATTGCCGCTGCTAAGGCCAAGGCGGACAGCCTGCGCGCCGAGCTGTCCGGTCAGGTGGAAGGCCCGATCGACAGCCAACCCGACGTGCGCAAGGCGGCTGCACAACTCGCTCAGGCCAGGATCAATCTCAACGATGCCGTCGTGCGTGCACCGCAGGACGGTGTGGTCACCCGGGTAAACCAGCTTCAGGCCGGCAACTACGTCTCGCCGGGTCGTCCTGTCTTCATGATGACCGGGCTGCACTATTGGGTCCAGGCGAACTTCAAGGAAGATCAACTGCGCTACATGCGCATGGGACAGCCGGCCACGATCACGATCGACGCCTATCCCGACCTGGAATTGCACGGTCGCGTCGAAAGCTTCAGCCCGGGCACCGGATCGAGCTTTTCCGTCCTCCCGGCCGACAATGCGACAGGCAACTGGATCAAGGTGGTCCAGCGCCTGCCCGTCCAGATCGCCATCGATCACCTGCCCGATGGCCTGCCGCTCGGAGCCGGGCTGAGCGCCAGCGTCGAAGTCGACACCGGCCACGAACGCCACCTTTTCAGGGCCGACAGCTCGCCCAGCTCTCCTGCTGCCAAGCAGTAAGCGCAGCGAAGGACCGGCCCCGTCGTGAGCTCCGAACAGCCCATCCAGTACCCTTCGCCGGCGCGGCGCATCCTCATCACGATCCCCTCGATGATTGCCTCGACGATGGTCTTCGTCGACATCACGATCGCCAACGTTGCCCTTCCGCACATGCAGGCCAGCCTGTCCGCTTCTCAGGAGCAGGTGCTGTGGGTGCTGACTTCCTATCTCGTGGCGGGCGCAATCGCGACGCCGCTCAGCGGATGGCTCGCCGGCCGCGTGGGCCGCAAGAACGTCATGCTCTTTTCAGTCGGCGGCTTCACGCTGGCTTCGATGCTGTGCGGAATTTCGACGGACCTTGGCACGATCGTCTTCGCCCGGTTCCTGCAAGGCAGCTGCGGAGCGGCTCTCGTGCCCCTCAGTCAGGCCATCCTCCTCGATATCAATCCGCCCAAAGATCACGCCAAGGCCATGGCGATATTCACGATTGGCTCTCTGGCCGGTCCGATCATCGGTCCAACGCTGGGCGGCTATCTTACCGACACCCTGAGCTGGCGCTGGGTGTTCTTCATCAATGTCCCTTTCGGCATTCTGGCCTTTATCGGCATGCTCGTTTTCCTGGTTCGCCGTCAAAATCGGGAATGCCCGCCGTTCGACAAGTTCGGATTCCTGACGATATCCATTGCCCTGGCAGCACTTCAGCTCCTGCTCGACCGCGGCGAACATCTCGACTGGTTCGATTCCAACGAGATCAGGATCTACGGCCTCATCCTCGTCATCGCGCTATATCTTGCGACAATCCATCTTGCGACGAGTGCGAACCCGTTCATTCGCCCCGAACTGTTCAAGGATCGCAATTTCGCCGTCAGCACCCTGGTCAACACCCTCCTTGGCATGGTGACCTTCGCATCGATGCCGATGATCGTGGTCATGACACAGTCGCTCCTCGGCTATTCGGCCATGCAGACCGGTCTGGTCAGCCTGCCGCGGACTTTGGGCGCCATGATCGCGATGATCGCGGTAACGCGACTGGTCGCTTTGATCGAAGCCCGGTTCCTGCTGCTGACGGGCATGATCATCATGAGCATCGGCATGCTGATGTATTCGAACTTAGACCTCTTCGTCGATGAGCGTACGCTGGTGGTGACCGGCTTCGTGCTGGGGCTGGGAAGTGGCCTGCTGTTCGTACCGCTCTCGGTCGTTGCGTTCTCAACGCTGCAGCCGCGGCTCCGCAACGAAGGCACGGCGATGTATGCCTTGACCCGCAATATCGGCAATGCAGCGGGCATTTCGCTGCTGCAGTTTCAATACAGCCACTTCGCCGCGCAATCGCAGAACAGCCTCGTCCAGGGCGTCAGGCCCGACAATCCGATCATGCAGTACATGAGGCCCGACTTCGATTTCAATTCGGTAGAGGCCCTGGCGGGCATGAAAGCCCAGATCATGCGGCAGGCCGCCATGGTCGGCGACATCTCTGTCTATCACCTGATATTTCTGGCCACCGTTGTCACGATGCCACTCGTGCTGCTCTTGCGCGGCCGCCAGACAGGCAAAGTTGACGCGGCAACGCTACCGCATGGGGAATGACATGAAACGCAAGACCGCGGCGCTGCTTCCGCTCCTCCTCGCCAGCGCCTGCACGAGCGTGGGCCCCGATTTCGCGCGCCCCGCAGCGCCGTCGGCCGAAGTTGGCTATGCCAGCGATGGCAAAGGACACGCCGAACTCGCTGCCGGGCCGCAGCTGCAGTGGTGGAAGGCTTTCCAGTCGGCGCGCCTCGACGCGCTCGTCGCGCAGGCCATGAGCGGAAATCACAGCCTTGCCGCCAGCCGGGCGACACTGGAAAAGGCACGCCAGCGCATCGCTGCCGTCGCAGGGCGGTCTCTGCCGCAGGTCGATGCCAATGCCCGCGCCGAATACCAGAAGGTCAATCTGGCAGCGTTCGGCCTTTCCGATCGCTTCGGTTCGGGCGGGATCAAGAATCCGGAATTCGACCTCTATACGCTCGGCGCAGGCGTGCGGTACGACCTCGACCTGTTCGGGCGCAACCGCCGCGCACTGGAGCAAGCCGCTGCGCAGGCCGAGGCGCAGGAACGCGCCACCGAGGCAGCGCACCTGGTGATCGCCGGACGCGTCGTCACCCAGGTCCTGGCGATCGCTGCGCTCAACGATACGATCGCCACGCAGAACCGCCTGCTGGCAGAAGACGAACGCAATCTCGACCTGACCCGCAAGCGCCAGAACGCCGGTTCGGGAACGCTTGTCGAAGTGCTCAGCGCGCAAGGCCAGCTTGCCGGCGACCGGGCAAGCCTGCCCTCGCTCGAACAGGAACTGGCGCAAGGACGCGCCATGCTGGCGACATTGCTGGGAATCTCTCCGGCGCAGCTCGGGCCGACCGATTTCAGCCTCGACGACTTTGTCCTGCCGGGCAAGATCCCGGTAGCCCTGCCCTCCGCCCTGGTACGAAAGCGCCCCGATATCCTGGAAGCGGAAGCGCGGCTTCACGCCGCGGTTGCTGCCGTCGGCGTCGCCACCGCCGATCTCTACCCAGACATCACCCTGGGTGCATCGATCACGCAGTCGACCTCGCAGCCCGACCGGATCACCAGCAGCAAGTTCAATGCCTTCGACATCTTCGCCGGGCTGACCGCGCCGATCTTCCACGGCGGCACCCTGAAGGCCAACAAGCGCGGCGCCGAGGCCGAGGCACAGGCAGCAGCCGCCCAGTATCGCGAAGTCGTAACCGAAGCCTTCGGCCAGGTGTCCGGCCTCCTGTCCGCCTTGGGCAATGACAGCCGCGAACTGGCCGCGCGCGTGGATGCAGCGCAAGTCGCAGACCGTTCGCTCTACCTGTCACGGCGCAGTTTTGAAGTAGGCAACAGCGGCGTGCTTCAGGTTCTCGACGCCAACCGCACGTTTCAGCGGGCCAATCTTGCGTTGCTGGAGGCTCGGACCAGCCAGTACCAGAACGTGGCGCGGCTCTATGCTGCGACGGCCGGCGGCTGGCTGCCCGCCACGTCCGAAGCCCCCAAAAGCACAGAGGCGCCAACCGGCTGATCGCCGTTGGCGCCTCTTCGATCCGAAACCGGTCTTGACCGGCTGCCGATCAGCCCAGCAGGAAATATCCCAGCGCGGCCCAGCAAGCTACGCAGAGCGCTATGGCAAGTACCAATCCGCGTGCATCGTGTTCACTCTCGCCTTCCATGTCTTCAGGCGCGGAACACGCAAAGCGGCTGGCTCGCCCGCTCTTGCGGTCGTTCCCGGCTTCGAATCCCATAAATCTTTCGTCTGCGACCTTCATTCAGCATCCCCACTCAAACGGTCGGCGTTTCCAATTTGCCGACCTTGCGATCCGTCATTGGATTGAACGGATCGATATTGCCCCCAAATGCACTTGGACCTTGTTATTCTTGTTGGTTCGTTCCCAAGCGACATTTCACTTATAACAGATACGCCGGGAATTTACCAGAACTTGCCGATTGTAGCCTTGACGTTTCACATAGAAATGCTCGAGGCAAAGGACATTCCCGGGATCGGACATTTCGTGCCGCCATCGCCACACAATCCTGCGAAGCGCTAACCTGCGTTAACGCGATGCAGCATCGCCAGAGCATGGCCGAATTGGCTGCATCTTGCGTCTAGTCACCTCCGCCAACTTCGCCCGGTGCCGCACGGCAATAATTCCGAACGGGCAAAGTCGATCAGCCGCAGATGCAGGTTCTCGAGAAACGCTTTTCCAAGTCTCTCCCGATAATTTTCCTTGCGACCTGCCGGGACAGCGCGTCCTCGCGAGAATCACTTCACTATCCGTCTGCGCCCAGCCCCGATCACCAGGACGCACTTGCCATTCGGGTCACGCCATATATCATCGTATATAGCACTCGCGGAGATCCCTGAATTGACTGTCTTCTCTCGCCTGATCGGCCTGATCCTTTCTTTCGCCCTGCTTGTGGCCGCACCGCTTGCCCATGCAGCAGGTGCCAGGACCGGGCCACTCGTGCTCGCCGCAGCCAGCCTGCAGGAAGCCATGAACGCCGCCGCAGACGGCTGGGCGGCCAAGGGGCATGCCCGCCCGCGGATCTCGTTCGCCGGGTCTTCGGCCCTTGCTCGCCAGATCGAGGCCGGCGCAAACGCGGACCTTTTCATCTCTGCAGATGAGGCATGGATGGACGAGGTGGAACAGAAGGGCTTTCTGCGTCCGCGCACGCGGGTTTCCTTCCTGCGCAATGTCCTCGTCATCGCAGCGCCGCGCAGCAGTTCGCTCAAGATCGCGGTCGCACCCGGCTTTACGCTGGACAAGGCGCTCGGAAACGGCCGTCTGGCCCTGGCCGACCCGCGCGGGGTTCCGGCAGGTATCTATGCCAGGCAGGCGCTGACCAATCTCGGCGTCTGGAATTCGGTTTCGGGCAAGCTCGCCCCGGCAGAAAATGTGCGCGCGGCCCTTGCCCTCGTCAGCCGGGGAGCTGCCCCGCTGGGCATTGTCTATGCAACCGACGTGCAGGCCGACCCCAAGGTACGCGCCGTGGGCACTTTCCCGATAACGTCGCATGATCCGATCAGCTACCCGGTCGCGGTCCTCAAGGCTTCGCGCAATCCCGATGCCGAGAATTTCCGCCGGTTCCTTCTGTCCAGCGAAGGCAAGACCATCTTTCGCCGCTTCGGTTTCGGCACGCAGTAAGCCTTCCGGGTCATGACTTCACTCAGCCCGCAGGAGTGGGAAGTCCTGCTGCTTTCCCTGAAAGTCAGCACGGTGGCGATACTGGCCGTTTTGCCGCTGGCCTTCGCGCTGGCCTGGATGCTGGCGCGCTGGCGCTTCCCCGGAAAGGTCCTCGTCGATGCCCTCGTCCACCTCCCGTTGGTCCTGCCGCCGGTGGTGACGGGCTGGCTGCTGCTCCTGGCCTTCGGCACCAATGCGCCGCTTGGCCGGTTCTTTTCCGAGTATCTGGGACTTACCTTCCTGTTCCGCTGGACTGGCGCGGCGCTCGCCGCCGCGGTGATGGCCCTGCCGCTGATGGTGCGCGCGATGCGCCTCTCGCTCGAAGCCGTGGACACCCGCCTCGAAAGCGCCGCGCGGACATTGGGAGCCAGTCGCCTGCGCACGTTCGCATCGATCACCCTGCCCCTTGCCTCCTCCGGCATTCTGGCCGGCCTTGTCCTTGGCCTCGCCCGCTCGGTGGGCGAGTTCGGCGCGACGATCACATTCGCCTCGAACATTCCCGGCGAGACGCAGACGCTTCCGCTTGCCATTTACAGCGCATTGCAGATCCCGGGTTCGGAACTGCAGGTCGTGCGCCTGGCGGTCCTGTCGGTCCTGCTGTCGGTCGGCGCACTGGTCCTGTCCGAATGGCTCGCGCGGCGCAGCGGCCAGGGAAAGGTGCGCCATGTCCTTTGACGTCGACGTCACTATCCGGCGGGGTTCTTCGCGGCTGTCCTACACGTTCAAGACCGGCAAGGGACTGACGGCCCTGTTCGGTCCCTCCGGCGCGGGCAAGACGAGCCTGCTCGATGCGATAGCAGGTCTCGTGCGACCGCTCTCAGGCCGGATAGCGGTCTCCGGGACAGTCCTGTTCGACAAGGCAGAGCGGATCAACCTGCACCCCGAGCAGCGCCGCTGCGGCTATGTGTTTCAGGACCTGCGTCTCTTCCCGCACAAATCGGTTCGAGCAAACCTCGAGTTCGGCTGGAAGCTCGCCGCGTACCACGAACGCTGGCTCTCGTTCGAAACCGCACTGGACTTTCTGGGCATCGGCCACCTGCTCGACCGCATGCCCGCGACGCTATCCGGAGGCGAAGCGCAGCGCGTGGCGATCGGCCGAGCCCTGCTGTCCGGCCCACGCTTCCTGCTGCTCGACGAGCCCCTGGCATCGGTCGATGCCGAACGGCGCGGGGAGATCCTTCGGCTGATCGAACGCGTCCGCGACGAACTGGCGCTGCCGATCCTCTATGTGAGCCACGACCGGCCCGAAGTGGAACGTTTGGCAGACCGGATCATCCCGGTCGAACGCGTGGAAGGCTGATTGGCGGGGTGCCGGTACAGGCACCGCGTGCGGTCTCTTACCAATCCCTGTCCAGTGAAACTTCAGGCTGCGACGCGCAGTTTCCCGAAGACCGCACGCACCGGCTCGGGAAGATCGATCTCCGGGTCGTCCAGCATGTCCAGCGCCTGCGCTTTCATGTGCGGGTCCCAGTAGAGCACGAGATGCTCTGCGGTCGCCGAGACTGCTGCCTCCTCGCCACTGGAGGCGAAGTTGCGGAAGATCTGGCCTGCCATGTAGATCAGGTGTTCGCGCGTGTTCATCATCGCCGGGTCACTCCGCAGGCTCGACGGCTTCGATGCGGCGGCTCGCTTCTGCCAGCTCGCGATAGCTCTTCTGCCAGTCCGACGGACCGTTCGATGGCGTGACCTGCACCGCGGTCACCTTGTATTCGGGGCAATTGGTCGCCCAGTCGGAGAAGTCGGTGGTGATGACGTTGGCCTGCGTGTCAGGATGGTGGAACGTGGTATAGACCACGCCCGGGGCCACGCGGTCGGTGATCTTGGCGCGCAGGGTCGTCTCCCCCGCGCGGCTGCGCAGCGAAACCCAGTCCCCGTCGCGCACGCCGCGGTTCTCGGCATCGTGCGGGTGGATTTCCAGCCTGTCCTCGGCATGCCAGTCGACATTGGCGGTACGCCGTGTCTGCGCGCCGACGTTGTACTGGCTGAGGATGCGCCCCGTGGTCAGTAGCAGAGGGAAACGTGGCCCGGTACGCTCGTCGGTCGGCACATAATCGGTGACGACGAACATGCCCTTGCCGCGCACGAAGTGATCAATGTGCATCATCGGCGTGCCATCCGGTGCGGCCTCGTTCATCGGCCACTGTACCGATCCGCGCTGCTCCAGCGCGTCATAGTTCACGCCCGCGAAAGTCGGCGTCAGGCGCGCGATCTCGTCCATGATCTGCGAGGGGTGCGTGTAGCCCCAACCCAGCCCCATGGCATTGGCGACAAGCTGCACGACTTCCCAGTCGGCATAGCCGTTGAGCGGCTCCATCACCTTGCGCACCAGCTGGATGCGGCGCTCCGCATTGGTGAAGGTCCCGTCTTTCTCGAGGAAGGTCGAGCCGGGCAGGAAGACATGCGCGTAGTTCGCCGTTTCGTTGAGGAAGAGGTCCTGCACGACGACGCATTCCATTGCCGCAAGGCCCGCTGCAACATGCCTGGTGTTGGGATCGGACTGGAGGATGTCCTCACCCTGGATGAAGATCCCCTTGAAGGTGCCGTCGGTCGCGGCATCGAGCATGTTGGGAATGCGCAGGCCCGGCTCGGGATCGAGGGTGGCGCCCCAGTCCTTTTCGAACAGCGCCCGGGTTTCTGCATCCGAGATGTGGCGGTAGCCGGAAAGCTCATGCGGGAAGCTGCCCATGTCGCAGGCGCCCTGCACGTTGTTCTGGCCGCGCAGCGGGTTCACGCCGGCGCCTTCCTTGCCGACATTGCCCGTCGCCATGGCGAGGTTGGCGATGGCCATGACCGTCGAGGAGCCCTGGCTGTGCTCGGTAACGCCAAGGCCATAGTAGATCGCGGCATTGCCGCCGGTGGCATAGAGCCTGGCAGCCGCGCGCACTTCCTGCGCGGGAACGCCGGTCAGTTCCTCGATCGCTTCGGGCGAACGCAAAGGATCGGAGACGAATTCGGCCCATTCGGCATAGGCATCGCGGTCGCACCGCTCGTGCACATAGGCTTCGTCGACGAGGCCCTCGGTGACGATGACATGCGCCATCGCCGTGAGCATCGCGACATTGGTGCCCGGCCGCAACGGCAGGTGATGCGAAGCCTCGATATGCGGCGAGCGGACAAGGTCGATGCGGCGCGGATCTATGACGATCAGCTTCGCCCCCTGGCGCAGGCGTCGCTTCATGTGGCTGGCGAAGACCGGATGGCCGTCCGTCGGGTTCGCACCGATCACCAGGATCACATCGGCATGCTGCACGCTGTCGAAATCCTGCGTACCCGCCGAAGTGCCGAAAGTCGTCTTCAGGCCATAGCCGGTCGGCGAATGGCAGACGCGCGCGCAGGTATCGACATTGTTGTTGCCGAAGCCCTGTCGCACCAGTTTCTGGACAAGGAACGTTTCCTCGTTGGTGCAGCGGCTGGAGGTTATGCCGCCGATCGAGCGGGTGCCGTAGGCATTCTGGATGCGGCGGAATTCGCGGGCGACGTGGCCGATCGCCTCTTCCCAGGACACCTCGCGCCATGGCTCGTCGACCGAACCGCGCACCATGGGATTGACGATGCGGTCGTTGTGGCGGGCATAGCCCCAGGCGAAGCGGCCCTTGACGCAGGAGTGGCCGTGGTTCGCCTTGCCGTCCTTCCACGGCACCATACGCACCAGTTCCTCACCGCGCATCTCGGCGCGGAAGGTGCAGCCCACGCCGCAATAGGCGCAGGTCGTCACCACCGCCCGATCAGGCGTACCCTTCTCGATCACGGTGTTTTCGATCAGTGCCGACGTCGGGCAGGCCTGCACGCAGGCACCGCAGGAGACGCATTCGGACGACAGGAAATCCTCGTCCTGACTTGCCGCGATCTTGCTGGCGAAACCGCGCCCGTCGACCGTGAGCGCCAGGGTTCCCTGTGTCTCGTCGCAGGCGCGCACGCAGCGTGAACAGACGATGCACTTGGCCGGATCGAAGGTAAAATAGGGGTTGCTCTCGTCCTTACAGCCTTCGAGGTGGTTTTCACCCTCGTACCCGAAGCGCACGTCGCGCAGGCCGACCGCACCTGCCTGGTCCTGCAACTCGCAATCGCCGTTGGCGCTGCAGGTCAGGCAATCGAGCGGGTGGTCCGAGATGTAGAGTTCCATCACCCCGCGCCGCAGCTTGCGCAGCTTGTCGGTCTCCGTGCGCACGACCATGCCGGGCGCAACCGGGGTCGTGCACGAAGCCGGGTAACCGTTGCGCCCCTCGATCTCGACCAGGCAAAGGCGGCAAGAGCCGAAGCTTTCGAGGCTATCAGTGGCACAGAGCTTGGGAATGTCGGTCTCAAGCATGGCGGCCGCGCGCATGATCGAGGTGCCAGCGGGAACGGTGAGTTCCTGGCCGTCGATGGTGAGCGATACCGCCTCACCGCTTGCAGCTGGAGTGCCGAAATCCTTTTCGCGGGTAAACGTCATCAGGTCTTACTCCGCCGCTTCGCGCAGCGCATCGCCGCCGCCGAAGTCTTCGGGGAAATGGTCTAGCGCACTCAGGACCGGGTAGGGCGTAAAGCCGCCCAGTGCGCAGAGCGAACCGTGCTTCATGGTGTCGCAAAGGTCGCGCAACAGTTCGACTTCCTCGTCGTGCGTGCGGGCCGCGCGGCTGGCGTTGCGGATCTGCGGCATGGTTTCCAGCGCGCCTGCCGCGCGCGGAGCCTTGGCGACGATGCGGTCGATCAGTTCGACGCCGCGGGTGGAGCCGATGCGGCAGGGCGTGCACTTGCCGCAGCTTTCGACTGCGCAGAACTCCATGGCGAAGCGCGCCATGTGCGCCATGTCGACGCTGTCGTCGAAAACGGTGATCCCGGCATGGCCGATCAACCCGCCCGCCTGCGCGAAAGCCTCGTAGTCGAAGGGCAGATGGAACATCGAGGGCGGGAAATAGGCGCCCAGCGGTCCGCCGACCTGCACCGCGCGGACCGGACGACCACTGGCCGTGCCGCCGCCGATCCCATTCACCAGCTCGCCCAGCGTCACGCCGAAGCCGACTTCGTAGAGCCCGCCGTTCCTGACGTTTCCGGCGATCTGGATCGGCATCGTGCCGCGCGACCTGCCGAAGCCGACATCGGCATAGGACTGCGCCCCTTCGGCGAGGATGAAGGGCACGGCGGCAAGGCTCAGGACATTGTTGATGACCGTGGGCTTGCCCCAGAGCCCTTCGATAGCGGGCAAAGGTGGCTTGGCTCGCACTTGCCCGCGCTTGCCCTCGATGGAATCGAGCAGCGCGGTCTCCTCGCCGCAGACATAGGCCCCCGCGCCGACGCGCACTTCCAGCGTGAACGGCGCGATCCTGGATGCGGAACGGGCAATGGCTTCGCGCATGGCTTCGATCGCGAAGGGATACTCGCTACGGATGTAGATGTAGCCGTGCCCTGCGCCGACCGCGTGTCCGGCAATAGCCATGCCCTCGATCAGGCAATAGGGATCGCCTTCCATGAGCATGCGGTCGGCAAAGGTGCCACTGTCCCCCTCGTCCGCGTTGCAGACGATGAACTTCTCTTCCGCCGGGGTATCGAGAACGGTCTGCCACTTGATGCCGGTGGGAAAGCCTGCGCCGCCCCTGCCGCGCAGGCCCGAAGCCTTGACGGCATCGACGACATCCTGCGCAGAAAGCGCAGTGGCCGCCTCGAGCCCCTTCCAGCCGCCATGGACGCCATAGTCGGAAAGGCTCAGCGGATCGGTCACGCCGCAGCGCGCAAAAGTGAAGCGCTGCTGGCGCGCGAAGAAGGGATGATCGGCAATGGCACCGATGCGCGTTCCATGGCTGCCATCCAGAACGGCAGCGACGTCATCGGGGCCGACCGGACCATAGGCCACGCGACCCTCTGACGTCTCTACCTCGACGAGCGGCTCAATGGCAAAGAGACCGTGCGAGCCGGTGCGCACAACCTCGCAGCCTGCCTTGACGAACGCCTGCGCCACAGCGTCTGCGCCGAGCGCCACGGAGGCCATGTCCTTGCTGATGAAGACGCGGGTCATGCTTCCACCTCGTTGCCAATGGCCACGACACGGGCACTGTCGATCCGGGCAACCGGCCGGTCGTCGACGAGCGCATTGGGGCCGATGGCGCACAGGCCGAGACAGTAGACCGGCTCAAGCGCGACCTGTCCGTCCTTGCGGGAATGGCCCATGGCGACGCCGAGCTGGTGCGACAGCTGCGCCTCGATGGCCGCACCGCCGCGCGACTGGCAGCTTTCCGCGCGGCACAACTTGACGACATGGCGCGCCGGCGGCTCGGTCCGGAAATCGTGGTAGAAGCTGATCACGCCATGCACTTCGGCGCGGCTGAGGTTGAGAGCATCGGCGATCAACGGCACGGCGGCCGGATCGACATGGCCGAACTCCTCCTGCAGCGCGTGCAGCAGCGGCAGCAGAGCGCCGCGCATATCCGACTGCATGAAGCGGTCGATAGCGGTCTGAATCCCGGCAATATCTGTCATGGCATCTTTCTCTTTGCCGCCACGCTGCGACATCGGGCAAAGCCGGTCAAATTGATTAGGGCAATGCCTGATAGACAATATCAATCAAACTCCGTCCACTCCTGCAATGGACCGTGCGCAGCCCAGCGCGGCATTCGCCACCGGATCGAGCGGCGCGCGATCTCCGACGATCACCCCGATCCGGCTGACCGCAGCATCCATCGCCAGTGGATGGACACTGGCCCAGCCGGCTCCTTCGATCAGCCCGATATAGCGCTCGGGCATGACCGTCGCGAGGCCGCCGGAACGCACCATCGCCAGCAGTGCAACATAACCGTCCGCCGTCGCCCGCGGCCGCACCGAGACGCCCTGCCCGCTCATGAGCGTGTCGAGAATACGCCGATTCTGCATGCCCTGGTGCAGCAGGCAGAGGGGATAGCCCTCGATCTGCCCCCATGAGACCGGCCCGGGCGCGGGGCTGCGTTCACCGGCCGCGGTTACGAATACATAGCGTTCGGCATAGAGCGGCACGCTGATGACATTGGCCGGACTTTCATGGTCGAGATAAGTGATCCCGGCGTCGATCTCATAGGCTTCGATGGCGCGCACGATCTCGCGCGAAGTCTGCGAGCGCACCGAGATCGTCATGCCCGGATGCAAGCGCAGCAACGCCTCGGAAAACGCACCGACGCTGGGCGTTGCTGCCGGTATCACGCCCAGGCGGAACTCACCATGCAACGGCCCGTCGAGCGCCTCGACCGCATGGACCATGCCTTCGTGCGCGGCGAGCAACTGTTGCGCCCAGGGCAACATCGCGCGGCCCTCCTGGGTCAGACCGATGAAGCGCCGGTCGCGCTCTACGAGACGCTTGCCAAGCTGGTCCTCAAGCGCAGCCAGAGCCGACGAAAGCGTCGGCTGCGTCACCCCGCAAGCCTCCGCCGCCCGCGCAAAGTGCCCTTCGCGCGCCAGCGTCACGAAATAGCGCAATGCCCTCAACTGCATTCGTCCGTTCCGATCGCTTCAGATAGACGTTCTCTATCAGAAGCGGTGCACGGCGCGAAGCGGTACATGCGTCACTGCAAGGACAATGGCCTCAACGCTGCAACAGAGCCGGGGTCGAGACCTTGCAGCCATCCCGGCGAAGCTCGGGGTCTCCTCCTTTGGACGAGACCCGGTCTTCTTACTCCTCGCCCATGCGCAGCGCGGCGATGAAGGCTTCCTGCGGGATGCTCACATTGCCGTATTCGCGCATGCGGGCCTTGCCCTTCTTCTGCTTTTCCAGAAGCTTCTTCTTGCGGCTGATGTCGCCGCCATAGCATTTGGCGGTAACGTCCTTGCGCAGCGCGGCGATGGTTTCGCGGGCGATCACCTTACCACCGATCGCGGCCTGGATCGGGATCTTGAAAAGGTGGCGCGGGATCAGGTCCTTCAACCGCTCGCACATGCCGCGGCCGCGTTCCTCGGCGACCGAGCGGTGGACGATCATGCTGAGCGCGTCGACAGGCTCGTTGTTGACCAGGATGTTCATCTTCACAAGGTCGCCGGGGCGCAGGCCGATCTGCTCGTAGTCGAAGCTCGCATAGCCGCGGCTGATCGACTTGAGGCGGTCGTAGAAGTCGAACACAACTTCGTTGAGCGGAAGCTCGTACGTCACCTGCGCGCGGCCGCCGACGTAAGTGAGGTCCTTCTGGATGCCGCGACGGTCCTGGCACAGCTTGAGGATCGGCCCCAGGTATTCGTCAGGAGTATAGATTACCGCCTTGATCCACGGCTCCTCGATTTCCTCGATCCGGTTGGGATCGGGATAGTCGGCCGGGTTGTGCAGTTCGATCGTCTGCGCATCTTCGTTCTTCGAATGCGACAGCTGGATACGGTAGACGACGCTGGGCGCCGTGGTGATGAGGTCGAGGTCGTATTCGCGGCTAAGGCGTTCCTGGATGATCTCCAGGTGCAGCAGGCCGAGGAAGCCGCAGCGGAAGCCGAAGCCAAGCGCCGCGCTCGTTTCCATCTCGTAAGTAAAGCTGGCGTCGTTGAGGCGCAGCTTGCCGATCGATTCGCGCAGCTTCTCGAAGTCCGCCGCGTCAACCGGGAACAGGCCGCAGAAGACGACCGACTGGACTTCCTTGTAGCCGGGCAGCGCCTTGGTCGCACCGTTTTTCACCGTGGTGATGGTGTCGCCGACCTTGGCCTGCTCCACTTCCTTGATCTGCGCGGTGATGAAGCCGATCTCGCCGGGGCCGAGTTCGGGCAGGTCGATGCGCTTGGGGGTGAAGCAGCCGACACGGTCGATCAGGTGCTCGGTGCCGCCCTGCATGAACTTGACTTGCTGTCCCTTGCGGATCGAGCCGTCCATGACGCGCACGAGGATGACGACACCGAGGTAGGGATCGTACCAGGAATCGACCAGGAGAGCCTTGAGCGGCGCGTCACGGTCGCCCTGCGGGGCGGGAATGCGCTGGACGATGGCCTCGAGCGTTTCTTCCACACCGATGCCGGACTTGGCGCTGGCGAGCACCGCTTCCGACGCGTCGATGCCGATGATGTCCTCGATCTCGGCACGGACCTTGTCGGGCTCTGCCGCGGGAAGGTCGATCTTGTTGATGACGGGGACGATCTCGTGGTCGTGCTCGATCGACTGATAGACGTTGGCAAGCGTCTGCGCCTCTACCCCCTGCGCGGCATCGACGACCAGCAACGCGCCCTCGCAGGCGGCAAGACTGCGGCTGACCTCATAGGCAAAGTCGACGTGGCCCGGGGTGTCCATGAGGTTCAGCTCATAGGTCACGCCGTCCTTGGCGGTGTAGTTGAGACGCACCGTCTGCGCCTTGATGGTGATGCCGCGCTCTTTCTCGATGTCCATGTTGTCCAGCACCTGGGCGGACATTTCGCGCTCGGTCAGGCCCCCGGTGAACTGAATCAGCCGGTCGGCAAGCGTCGACTTGCCATGGTCGATATGCGCGATAATCGAGAAATTTCGGATCTGCGAGAGTTCGGTCATGAGTGCGCCGTTAGCAGCGCTTTTCGCACCTGTCAGCCCGCCTTGCGCAGGACTCCCGTTTCCTTCTTGTCGCGCGGCAGGCGCGGCGGGGTAAACACGACGGCTCCCTTGGCATCTATTTCCAGCGGACGGGCGAATTTCACGCCCATCCGGTCTTCCTTGCACCACTGCGCTTCGGCCACGACGATGCAGTTATCGGCAAGGTGAATCGCAAAGCGCGTGCCTGCCGGAACGTTCCACAGCCCCTCCACCAGCGCGCCGGTGCGCGAGATATTGCGGATCGTCGCGTGGTAGCTGTGGGAATCGTGGTCGAGCACGACCTTGCGCAGCATCGTCTGGCGCGCGGCACGCGCCGAGCGCGGGCCTTTGGCCACGGCGATGAGACCTTCTTCGAGGCGGCGGGTGGCCTCCTCGGCGGTCAGGCTGCGTTCGTAGATGTAGCCCTGTACATGGCTGCAGCCCAGCTCGCGCACGAGTTCCAGTTCGTCGAGCGTTTCGACCCCTTCAGCCGTCGTTTCCATGCCGAGCGCTTCGGCAAGGCTGACGATCGAGGCAATGATCGCCCCGTTGCGGCTTCCAGGGATAGTGGCACCGCGCACGAAGCTCTGGTCGATCTTGATCTTGTCGAAAGGCGCCTTCTTCAGATAGCCGAGCGAGGAATAGCCGGTACCGAAGTCATCCAGCGCAAGCCGCACGCCAACGCCCTTGAGCGATGAGAACATCGCCTCGGTCGACTTGTCGTCGCCCAGGAAGACGCTTTCGGTGATCTCGAGTTCGAGGCGCCCCGGCGCGATGCCGGAGGAAGCGATGGCGCTGGTGACGATGGCCGGCAGCGCGGGATTGGCGAACTGGAGCGGCGACACATTGACGGCGACGCGCACGTCATCGGGCCAGGTAGCCAGATCGCGGCAGGCCGTGCGCAGGGCCCACTCGCCGATCTGGGCGACAAGGCCGGTTTCCTCGGCGATCGGCACGAACTTGGCCGGGGACATGTAGCCATGCTTGGGATGATTCCAGCGCAGCAGCGCCTCGAACCCGGTGATCTGTTCGGTCGTCGTGCGCACTTGTGGCTGGTAGTGCAGTTCCAGTGCGCCTTCGGCAATGGCGTCGCGCAAGTCCTGCTCAAGCTGCTGGCGCTCCTGCGCGTCGCTGTGCAGGTCCTCGTCGTAAAAGTGATGCCGCCCGCGCCCACCGCCCTTCGCCGCATAGAGGGCGAGGTCCGCATTGCGGATGATCGCCTCCGATGTCGTGCCGTCGTCCGGACATACGGAAATGCCTACGGATGCGCCGATGACGACACGGCTGCCCTCGATCGAATAGGGCTGTGACAGGTTCTCGATGATCCGCCGGGCCAGATGCGCCAGACCCTCGCGCTGGTGATGGCCGGGAAGCAGGACCTGGAACTCATCGCCGCCGAGACGGCCGACGCGGCCCATGTTCGCGACGGTCGAGCGCAGGCGGTCCGCCACCTGCACCAGAAGGGCGTCGCCGGCGGGGTGGCCCATGGTATCGTTGACCTGCTTGAAACGGTCGAGATCGAGCAGGAAGACCGCGCAGCTGCGGCTGTCGATGCGCGGCGAATTGAGCAGCTTCTCCAGCCACTCGGACATCTGGAAGCGGTTCGCCAGCTTGGTCAGCGAATCGAATCGGGCCAGCTGGGTCACGTGCTGCTGCGACTTGCGCGTCTCGGTCAGGTCGGTGCCCGATCCGCGAAAACCCATGAAATTGTTGAACTGGTCGAGCACCGGCCGCCCGCTGATCGACCACCAGCGTTCTTCCTCCTCATCGGTCGCAGCGCGCACCGACAGGTCCTGGAACGAGGACCGGGTGGAGAGGTGGAAAACAAGCGTGCGCTCGCTTTCCTGTTGCTGTCCTTGGAGTAGGAAGAGACTGGTAAAGGGTCGACCTTCCAGTTCCTCCAACGGCTTGTCCACGAGCTGGGCGATGCGCGGAGATACATAGACGATCTGCCCGCGCCGGTCGGTTTCCCAGAACCAGCCCTGCCCGGTCTGTTCGTATTCGTTGAGCAGTTCCTCGGCGCGGCGCTGCTCCTTTTCCCGCTCGGCCAGCCTGTCGGCTTCACGCCTTGCGATGCGACTCTGGCGAATGCCGAGATAGAGGGCCAGGCAACCGCCCAATGCGAGGAGGAGGACGGCGCCGAACGAGCGTGAGACGAAAGTCCCGCTGCTCCACAGGGCCAGCGTCGCACCGATGATCGAAGTCGTCCGCCCTTGCAGCAGGGC
>NZ_CCBH010000157.1:0-1158 GCF_001368935.1 Novosphingobium sp. KN65.2 | reverse complement strand
ATCGCAGCGGCAACCGCCGCTTCCCCCTCGGCCCGGTCCATGATCGCCGGTTCGCTCGGATGACAGGTGAGCGCGATCTGATGCGCGCCGGCCTCGACGGTCGCGATCACGCCGTAGCTGGTGGACGGCTTGAATTGCTGGATCGCGATTTCGCGGATGCAGACAATTGCCAGCGTCGGCGTGCGGACGCGCCCGATACCAAGAATCGAACGAACGCCCTGCGGGACCAGGGCGGTAGTGGCGGCACGGGTGAGGGACAGATTATAGACCTGATCGGCCCGCTCGCGGGCAAGGCCCGCCTCATAGAGCGGCCGATAATGGTCATTGGGTTTCAGCGCCGCGAACGCTTCGCGAAGGCTGGCCTCGTCCTCGCTGGTGAACATGGCGCGCATGACCTCGCCCCGGAAACCCAGCGCCTCGATAATCTCGGTGCCGATAACCTGACCCTCCCGGTCGCAGTCGGTCGCGATGATAACGCGGCTCGCCCCCTTGAGCGCCTTGGCGATGGCATCCCGCTTGCGGGCCTGCTGGCGTGTCCGCGCGGCATCCTCGCCCTTGGTCGGCACCTTCCTGAACTGCTCGGGGTGCAACAGGTGGAAGCCCTGCCATTGCTTCCATTCGGGCTTGTAGTCCTCGGGATCGGCAAGAGTGAACAAGTGCCCCTGCGCGGGCAGAACTTCGCCGTGGTTGTCGCCGATGGCGGCCCTGATATTCTCCGCTTGGCTCGGCTTCTCGCATATGACGACGCTCCGGCTCATGGTCAGTCCTCATCTTCATTGTCGATCGGGTCGAAAAAGTCGCTGTCCGCCAGCTCGGCGGGAACGGCCGCGGCCTCCGCCGTGCTGGGCGCGCCCACGGTGACAGGCGCGCCGCTCATGTCCTCATCCTCCGGACTGGTGACAGGTGGCGGCGGCGCGGGCTGGTAAGGCTCGACGGCCTCCACCCTCAGCCAGTCGATTTGTGGAATGCCGGGACGATCGAGCGTCTTGGGGGTTTGCTTGAACCGCGCACGCTCGCCCCGGAAAAAATCGACCGTGACGCCGTTGAAGAATGGATCTTCGTAATATTTGATTTTGTCGGCCGTGAACGGTTTGGCGTTGTTCACGAAAATGAACTGCTTGCTCTCGTCGAGGCCGCGCACGTCCTGTTCCGCAAGAA
>NZ_CCBH010000156.1:0-15151 GCF_001368935.1 Novosphingobium sp. KN65.2 | reverse complement strand
GGATGAAGCGAGAGAGTCGGTCGCGAGAGCGACCACAAGGATTGCACAGGAAGGCATCGAAATGCAGATCGTCGAAACCACTAACGAGGGACTGAAGCGCGCCTACACGGTGACCATCCCCGCCAAGGATATTTCCGCTCGCGTCGAGGGCGAGATCAAGAAGATCGCGCCGCAGGTACGCATGCCCGGCTTCCGCCCCGGCAAGGTTCCTGCGAACCTCGTCAAGAAGATGCACGGCGAGGCGATTCACCGCGAAGCGCTCAACACTACCATTCGCGAAGCGATGGACAAGCTCGTTGCCGACAATGCGCTGCGCCCGGCCATGAACCCGGACGTGGCTCTGGGCGAGGGCTATGAGCAGGGCAAGGACGCCGAGCTCACCGTCAGCCTGGAAGTGCTCCCGGTCATCGCAGCACCGGCCATCGACGGCCTGAAGCTCGAAAAACTGATCGTTCCGGTTGCCGAATCGGCGATCGACGAAGCGGTTGAGCGCATCGCCTCGCAGCAGCAGCGTTTCGAGACCAAGGACGGTGCGGCAGAAGACGGCGACCAGGTAATCATCGACTTCACCGGCAAGCTCGACGGCGTCGAGTTCGAAGGCGGCAAGGCCGAGAAGGCCCCGCTGGTGATCGGCTCGGGCCGTTTCATCCCCGGCTTCGAAGAACAGCTCGTCGGCATCAAGGCCGGTGACGAGCGCACCATCACCGTGACCTTCCCCGAGGACTACCAGGCCGAAAACCTGAAGGGCAAGGAAACCACCTTCGACATCGCCGCACACGAAGTGAAGGCTCCGGCCGAAACCAAGATCGACGACGATTTCGCCAAGGAACTGGGCCTTGAGGGTCTCGACCAGCTCAAGGAACTGCTGAAGGGCCAGCTCGAGCAGGAAACTGCCGGCCTTACCCGCACCGCCATGAAGCGCTCGCTGCTCGACCAGCTAGCCGCCGGCCACGACTTCGACGTGCCGCCGACGATGGTCGAGGCCGAGTTCAGCCAGATATGGCAGCAGCTCACCCATGAAGCCAGCCACGAGGAAGATCCCGAGGCCGCGCTGAAGGAAATCGAGGCCGAGAAGGACGACTATCGCAAGATCGCCGAGCGCCGTGTGCGCCTGGGTCTGCTCCTGTCGGAAATCGGCCAGACCAACGGCGTCGAGGTTTCGCAGCAGGAAATGTCGATGCTGGTTTCGCAGGCGGCGCAGCAGTACCGCCCCGAAGACCGTCAGCGTTTCATGGAATACGTCGCCAACGACCCGATGATGGCCGCCCAGCTGCGCGCGCCCCTCTATGAGGACAAGGTCGTCGACTTCCTCATCGAGAAGGCCGAAGTCACCGAGCGTGAAGTGACCCGCGACGAACTGCAGGCTGCGATCGAAGCCGACACCGACGAAGCGACCGCGAATAAGCCGGCCGCGAAGAAGGCCCCGGCGAAGAAGGCTGCTGCCAAGAAGGCCGATGCCGCCGACGAGGGCGAGGCCGAAGCGTCTGCCGCCAAGAAGGCTCCGGCGAAGAAGGCCGCTACCAAGAAGGCCGACGACGCCGACGTGGAAGAAGCCGATAAGCCGGCTGCCAAGAAGGCTCCGGCGAAGAAGGCTCCGGCCAAGAAGGCTGAAGCTGCCGAAGAAGGCGAGGCCAAGCCTGCTGCCAAGAAGCCTGCTGCCAAGAAGGCTCCGGCCAAGAAGGCTGCCGAGAAGACCGAAGACTGATCCCGGTCGGTGCTTTGCGATTGACGGCCCGGTGTGCTCTGGCACGCCGGGCCGTTGTCGCATCCCGGTCTCTGCCGGATTTGAGGTATCGCTGAAACAATTGTCCCATTCCGGATGTCGATTGATCGGTTAATCCCCTTGAACATCGGCAAACGGCACGCGACATAGACGGTCCAACCAGAAGAGGACTCCCATGCTCGACCTGTTTGGCGCCTCGGGCGCCCAAGGAAAGTTCACCACCGATCCCGTGACCGGCGCTCTTGTGCCCATGGTCGTCGAGCAGACCAGTCGCGGTGAGCGCAGCTTCGACATCTACTCGCGCCTGCTGCGTGAGCGCATCGTCTTCGTGACCGGTGAGGTCGAGGACCACATGGCCTCGCTCATCGTCGCACAGTTGCTGTTCTTGGAATCGGAAAATCCCTCGAAGGATATCTCGATGTACATCAACTCGCCGGGCGGTGTCGTCACGGCGGGCATGGCGATCCATGACACCATGCAGTACATCAAGCCGCGCGTTTCGACCGTGTGCATCGGCCAGGCCGCATCGATGGGCAGCTTCCTGCTCGCTGCAGGTGAGCCGGGCATGCGCATCGCGCTGCCCAATGCCCGAATCATGGTGCACCAGCCCTCGGGCGGCGCGCGCGGCATGGCATCGGACATCGAGATCCAGGCGCGTGAAATCCTGCGCATGCGCAAGCGCCTGAACGATCTCTACGTGAAGTACACCGGCAAGTCGCTCGACGAAATCGAGAAGGCGATGGACCGCGATACCTTCCTCGAAGCCGAGGAAGCGCTGGCCTTCGGTCTCGTCGACAAGGTTTTCGAAACGCGGCCTGATGCGGAGAAGACGGCCGAAGGATGATGCGGCAGGGTGAATGGCGATACGCGGTGTTAGCCATTTAGCCAGTCTCAACGAATTCGGCCTAGGATTGCAAAACCGGCCCCCCGCAGAGTAGACTAATCGAGTCGCCTCAAACGGGGGCCAAAGACGGAAAATGACGAAATTGAGCGGATCTGACGCGAAAAGCACCCTTTACTGCAGCTTCTGCGGCAAGTCGCAGCACGAAGTGCGCAAGCTGATCGCGGGACCCACGGTCTTTATCTGTGACGAATGCGTCGAGCTCTGCAACGACATCATTCGTGAGGAAACCAAGGCCGGGATCGCGGGCAAGAAGGATGGCGGCGTGCCGTCTCCCCGCGAAATCTGCGAGACGCTTAACGACTACGTGATCGGCCAAGACCGCGCCAAGCGCGTGCTGTCGGTGGCGGTGCACAACCACTACAAGCGCCTCAAGCACAGCGGCAAGCAGGGCGACGTCGAGCTGTCGAAGTCGAACATTCTGCTGGTCGGCCCGACCGGTTCCGGCAAGACGCTGCTGGCGCAGACTCTGGCCAAGACGTTCGACGTGCCCTTCACGATGGCCGATGCCACCACGCTGACCGAAGCCGGTTACGTGGGCGAGGACGTGGAAAACATCATCCTCAAGCTGCTCCAGGCTTCCGACTATAACGTCGAGAAGGCGCAGCACGGCATCGTCTACATCGACGAGATCGACAAGATCAGCCGCAAGGCCGAGAACCCGTCGATCACGCGTGACGTTTCGGGCGAGGGCGTGCAACAGGCACTGCTCAAGCTGATGGAAGGCACCACCGCTTCGGTCCCGCCGCAGGGCGGCCGCAAGCACCCGCAGCAGGAATTCCTGCAGGTGGACACGACCAACATCCTGTTCATCTGCGGCGGCGCCTTCGCGGGCCTCGAAAAGATCATCGCCGACCGCCTGCAGAAGCGTTCGATCGGCTTCGGTGCACACGTCGCCGATCCCGACAAGCGCCGCGTGGGCGAGCTCCTGCAGAAGTCGGAGCCAGAAGATCTGCTCAAGTTCGGCCTGATTCCCGAATTCGTCGGCCGTCTGCCGGTCATTGCGACGCTGGAAGATCTCGATATCGCTGCGCTCGTGAAGATCCTCAAGGAGCCGAAGAACGCGCTCATCAAGCAGTACCGCAAGCTTTTCGAGCTTGAGGACGTTGAGCTGACCTTCACCGACGAGGCGCTTGAGGCGATTGCCCAGAGGGCAATCGACCGCAAGACCGGTGCCCGTGGCCTTCGCTCGATCGTCGAGGGTCTGCTGCTCGATACCATGTACGACCTGCCGACCGAGACCGACATCGCCGAAGTCGTGGTCGACAAGGAAGTGGTTGAAGGCCGCAAGGAACCGGTTCGCGTACTCAAGGGCGACAAGGCCGAAGCCGCGGCCTGAGGTTCAGCGCCGGACAGAACGGAAAAAAGGCCGTCCGCAGCGATGCGGGCGGCCTTTTTCTTTGAGACGCGGTGCTTTGAAAGTCAGATGACTGCTTCGCTTTCCAGGGCACAGGGTGCGTCCGGATCTGTCTCGATCTGGATCGTCGGGTGGCCGATGCCGAACTCGTGTTCGAGGTCGCGACCGAGTTGGCGGAGGAACGTGTCTTCGCGGCTTGCGCCCGGCATGACGAGGTGGGCGGTGAGCGCTGTCTCGGTCGTGCTCATCGGCCAGACATGGAGGTCGTGGACCCGCACGACGCCGGGTTGCCTCTCGAGGAAGGTGCGTACTTTCGCTACGTCGATATGATCGGGTACAGCCAGCATTCCCATACGCAGCGAATCGCGCAGAAGGCCCCAGCTCGACCAGGCGATCACGGCGGTGATAAGCAGGGACGTGATTGGGTCGATCACGGCAAGGCCAGTCCCGTAGATTGCCAGGCCGGCCAGCACGACTCCGGCAGAGACCGCCGCGTCAGCCATGAGGTGGACGAAAGCGGCACGCAGGTTGAGATCGCTCTTGCTGCCCTTGGCGAAAAGCAGGGCGGATAGCGCGTTCACGGCAATGCCGACTGCGGCCACGACGATCATTGTCATCCCGGCCACAGGTGCAGGATCGTTGAATCGCCGGATCGTCTCGACCAGGATCGCGCCGATGGCGACCCAAAGCAGCGCCGCATTGGCGATCGAGGCGAGGATCGAGGAACTCTTCAGGCCGTAAGTGAAGCGTTCCGAAGGCGGCCGGGCGGCCAACACGCTCGCGGCCCATGCCAGCATTAGCGAGAGCACGTCCGAGAGGTTGTGCCCGGCATCGGCCAGCAGTGCCATCGAGCCGCTGAACAGCCCAGCGACGACTTCAGCGATAACGAAACCGACATTGAGCGCGACGGCAATGGCGAAAGCCGTGTTGGCGTTGCCGGGCAGCGGCGGAGCGTGATGGTGGTGCCCGTGGCTATGCCCGTGACCATGGGAATGGTCGTGCCCGTGATGATGTCCGCTGCCCATGGCTGATTTCATCGCACGTGCGGGCAAGGGCCAGCAAGCTATGAAGTATCATCACATGTCATTCATTTCGAACGGAAAATTGTGCGCTATTCGGCCACTGCTTCGAGGCGTGACATTTATGCCGCAAGGCAGCATTGAGCTGCCTTATGTAAGGTACTGATATAAAACAGAATCACGTATATTACGAAATATTGACAATGGCAATGGTTCATTAAATTACGACATTGAGATCAAAAAGGAATCTTGAACGTCAGAAAGTTGTCATGGGACGATGCTCTTAGCGGCTGCAGCAAATCCGACGCGGTTCTCTCCCACCGAAAATTTGCTTCCGCCCTTTTCGCTTCAACCCGATCTGACAATTCAGGGGTCCCCATGAAGTTTCAAACCGCTTTGAACACCGCCACCAGCGTGCTGGCCGTAGGTGTCGCTTTCCTTTCCGTTCCCGTGCTTGCCCAGTCGACCGGTTCGGTCGACTTCGAGGAAGACACGATCATCGTCACCGGACGGATTGATCGCTCGGTCGCTGGCGTTGAATTGCCGGACACGCCCAAGGCCAAGCAGGTCCTGACCCAGGAGTTCATCAGCCGCGGCACGCCGGGCCAGACGATCAACGAGACGATCAACTTGATCCCGGGCGTCAATTTCCAGAACTACGACGGTTTCGGATCTTCAGGCGGTAACCTGATGATCCGCGGTTTCGACGATACCCGCATTTCGCAGACCTTCGATGGCATCCCGGCCAACGACACCGGCAACTACGCGCTCTACACCAACCAGAATCTCGATCCGGAACTGATCGAGCAGGTCAACGTCAACCTCGGCACGACCGACGTCGACTCGCCGACTGCATCGGCCACCGGCTCGACCGTCAACTACCGTTCGTTGACGCCGACCCACGAATTCGGCGCACGCATGGTCGGTACGGTTGGCGACCAGAGCAAGATGCGCATCTTCGGCATGATCAATACCGGGGATCTCAACGATTCCGGAACGCGTGCCTACTTCGCCGCTTCGCGCGATACCTATGACGCGCTGTACGGCAACTTCGGCGAGATCAAGAAGACCCAGCTCAACGCCAAGATCTATCAGCCGCTCGGCGACAGCGGCGATTTCATCGCCGTGTCCGGCCATCTCAACAACAACCGCAACAACATGTCCTCCGACTGGAAGCTGACCACCACGGATGGCATTCCGCTCACGAAGTCCGCGCGCGATGACTACGTGGTCGAGCGTTGCACGATCCCGGCAGGTACGTCGGGCGTGAAGGATGTCGCGAACAAGAACGGCTGCGGCTCCGCGTGGGAATATCGCTACAACCCGTCGAAGACCGGCAATATCCGCATCAATTCGCGCTTCACCCTGAGCGATAGCCTCGTCCTGACCGTCGACCCTTACTTCCAGTACACGTCGGCCAACGGCGGCGGCACGAGCGTCGGCTATGAGGGCACCTACAGTGGCACGATCACCAGTGGCTATATCGGCGGCAGCCCCTACTTCGGCGGCGTCGATCTGAACGGCGATGGCGATACGCGGGATACGGTGCTCGTATCCACCCCGAGCCAGACCGTGACCAACCGCATCGGCGTCATCGCTTCGCTGCGCTATGACTTCGGTGACAACAACCGAGTGCGCCTGGCCTATACCTACGACCGTGGCCGCCACCGTCAGACGGGTGAGGTCGGCTTCCTGCAGGCCAATGGCCTCGCCCAGAACTACTTCAACAACAAGAAGCCGCTGACCGATGCGGCAGGCAACGTTCTGGAGAAGCGCGATCGCCTGTCCTACGCGATCCTGAACCAGGTTTCGGGCGAGTACTCGGGCGACTTCATGAACGACTCGCTGCACATCGTTGCCGGTGTACGTGTCCCGTTCTTCCGCCGCAACCTGACGCAGAACTGCCTGACCACCAGTTCATCGGGCTATGTTGACTGCTTCGCCACCAACAGCGCGGACGAAGCGACCCGGGCTGCGGAAAATCCCGGATACGGTGCACCCGACAACCGGGTCTTCAATTACAATCGCGTTCTGCCCACGGCAGGCTTCACTTACGACTTCACGCCTGAAGCGAGCCTCTACTTCAACTACTCGAAGGGCGTGCAGGTCCCGGGTACCGACAACCTCTACAACTCGTTTTTCTACGCGCGCGGCACCGAGGGTGCCAGCTCGGCCAAGCCTGAAACTTCGGACAACTTCGACCTTGGCCTGCGCTTCCGCAGTGGCATGATCCAGGGTTCGTTCGGAGGCTGGTACACGATCTTCGCCAACCGGCTTTCCTCGGCCTACAATCCCGAAACGGACCGCACGACTTATACCAACCTCGGTACGGTCGACCGTTACGGCCTCGACGCAACGCTCGCCGTCAGCCCGGATAGCCACTTCAAGGCCTACGTCTTCGGATCGTACCTGTGGTCGAAGATCCGTGACGACGTCCAGACCGGGGTCAACGATTTTGCCAAGACCTCCGGCAACATGGAAGGCGGCGTTCCCAAGCTCACTTTTGGTGGCCGCGTCGAAGGCAACGCAGGCCCGGTCTCGCTCGGCGTCGAAGCCAAGCGTACCGGTTCACGCTACTACAACAGCCTGAACACTCCGGTCTACAACAAGGCCGGGGATCAGATCTGGGCAGCCAAGGTTCCGGGCTATACCGTGGTCAACCTCGACGCGCGTCTGGACCTGGGCTTTCTGGGCATGGGCGACAAGACCTACCTGCAGGCCAACGTCACGAACCTGTTCGACGAGTTCTACTATGGCTCGTTCGACGATGCAGGTGTGGACAGCAGGGCAACGACTTACGCCTATATCGGTGCACCGCGCACGTTCTCGGCCTCGATCAACTTCCAGTTCTGATCGCAGCCGGACAACGACCGGAAACAGCGAGGGGGGAGGGGACTTCGGTTCTCTCCCCCTTTCTTGTACGTGATGGCGGCGGCTTACTGGTAGACGCAGGCGTCGTAGCCGTCGCGCTTCACGGTGCCGATGCGCGCGGCGATCGTGTTGCCGTAGCGGCGGGTGAAGCCCGAGGGGCTTTTGACTGCGCGGGTTTTGGGGCTGGGCAGGGCGGCTGCCATGCGTGCCGCTTCGGTTGGGGTCAGGTTGGCTGCGGACTTGCCGAAATAGCGCTGGGAGCCAGCCTCGACGCCGTAAGTGCCGATGCCGGTTTCCGCGACGTTGAGGTAGACTTCCATGATCCGGCGCTTGTCCCACAGGTTTTCGATCAGAAAAGTGAACCAGACTTCCAGGCCCTTGCGCAGGTAGCGGGTCCAGCCTTCGCCCTGCCAAAGAAACACGTTCTTGGCGGTCTGCTGGCTGATCGTCGAACCTCCGCGCAGACGACCGCCGCGGGCATTGCGCTCTATCGCCTTCTCGATCGCCTCGGTGTCGAAGCCGCTGTGGCTGCAGAACTTGCCGTCCTCTCCCGCGACGACTGCGGCAACCATGTTGCGGTCAATCCGGCTCAGCGGTTCCCAGTCCTTGGTGATGCCGTTGCCGTCCATCACCATGGTGACGGTGACCGGCGGCGGCACGAACCGGTAGAGGACAGTGAGACCCACGCTGATGGCGACGAACCAGACGATGGTTTTGGCAAGGATGCGCAGCAAGGGAGAAGGGCTCCGGAGATCAGGTTGGACGGCCCACTGGCGAATGCGTCGTGGGCCCGGTGATCTACTAGCGATCTTGTAGCTGCCGGAAAAGCGCTCCGCTGGACAGGTGCCCGACACCCCATGATGGCAGATAGGAAAAAGGCCGGGCCTACCCCCTTTGGGTTGGCCCGGCCTCTTGTCCGGCTTGCGGTTGGCCTGAAGTCAGGCCACCTGCGGTCAGGTTGCCGGCATGAGGCGCTTTTCACCGGCAATCCGGTTCATCGCCTTCTGCAGCTTTTCGAAGGCACGAACTTCGATCTGGCGCACGCGCTCGCGGCTGACGTGGTAGACTTGGCTCAGCTCCTCGAGCGTCTTGGGGTCGTCCGTCAGGCGACGTTCGGTGAGAATGTCGCGTTCGCGGTCGTTGAGCGAATCCATCGCTTCGACCAGCATTTCGTGGCGGACCGAAGCTTCCTCGGCGTCGGCAACGGTTTCGTCCTGCAGCGGGCGGTCATCCGCGAGGATGTCCATCCACTGGCCTTCGCCTTCCTCGCGCAAGGAGACGTTGAGCGAGGCATCGCCGCCCATCATCATGCGCCGGTTCATGTTGACGACTTCGGTTTCCGACACGCCCAGGGTCGTTGCGATCTTGGCAACGTCGTCCGGGTGGAGGTCGGTATCCTCGTAGGCGTCGAGGTTCTTCTTCATGCGGCGCAGGTTGAAGAACAGCTTCTTCTGCGCGGCGGTGGTGCCCATCTTCACGAGGCTCCACGAGCGCAGGATGAACTCCTGTATCGAGGCCTTGATCCACCACATCGCGTAAGTCGCGAGGCGGAAGCCCCGATCGGGTTCGAATTTCTTCACGCCCTGCATCAGGCCGATGTTGCCCTCGGAAATCAGTTCCGAAACGGGCAGGCCATAGCCGCGGTAGCCCATCGCGATCTTCGCGACGAGACGCAGGTGGCTGGTTACGAGTTGGGCGGCAGCCTCCGGATCCTCATGTTCCTTGTAGCGCTTGGCGAGCATGTATTCCTGCTCGGGGGCAAGTACCGGGAACTTGCGAATCTCGCTCATGTAGCGGTTGAGGCTTTGCTCACCGCCCAGAGTCGGCACAGCCGGGAGATTGCGTTCGTTGTTGCTCACGTTCATCCGTCCTTTCCGGTCGGCCATCGGTCAAAGACCCTTGCTAGGCGTCTTAGCTTGCGGCCACCTGTTCATGATAGCACATAAATCCGATTTCAGTTTTGCAATTCATCAATGAGTGCCGCCATGTCGGCGGGGACTGGGCTGACGAAGTGCACCTTCTCCTTCTTAACGGGATGAATGAAGCCAAGTTCCGCGGCGTGAAGCGCCTGGCGGGAAAATTGTAGCCTCTGGAGAATCGGGCGAAGCGCTGAAGGTGTACGTCCATAGACAGGATCACCCAATAGCGGATGGCCGATTGACGACATGTGAACGCGCACCTGGTGGGTGCGTCCGGTTTCGAGACGGCACTCGACGAGCGAGGCATGCCGGAGCCTCTCGAGGGTGCGGTAATGGGTCACCGCGTGCTTGCCGCGGCCTTCTTCGACAGTGGCCATTTTCTTGCGATTCGTGCTCGATCGTCCGATCGCGCCCGTCACCGTGCCGGCAATCGGAATCGGGTGCCCGCCGACTATCGCCTTGTAGGCCCGCTCGATCGAATGATCGGCGAACTGTGCAGCCAGCCCCTCGTGCGCCCGGTCGGTCTTGGCGACGACCAGCAATCCGGACGTATCCTTGTCGATTCGGTGGACGATGCCGGGGCGGGCGACGCCGCCGATCCCTGACAGCTGCCCGCGGCAGTGGTGGAGCAGGGCATTGACCAGCGTTCCGTCGAGATTGCCGGCAGCCGGATGGACCACGAGCCCGGCCGGCTTGTCGATGACGATGAGGAATTCGTCCTCGAACACGACATCGAGCGGGATGTCCTGCGCTATTGCCTCGGCCGGTGCCGCTGCGGGCACGCGGATCGCGAAGGGCGTGCCCTCGCTCACCTTTAGGGACGCTTGCGCCGCGGACTTCCCGTCCAGCGTCACGCGTCCTTCGCCCAGCAATGCCTTGACCCGCTCACGCGAGAGGCCGCTGGCTTCTGCCAGCATCTTGTCCAGTCTGCCGCCGCCAGGGCCGATGCAGCCTTCGATCAGATCTTCAGAGATGTTTGAACTACCCCCCATTGCGGCTAAGATTTGGGGATGGTCGTCGAAGTGACAAGTGGGGTGCTGGCAAGAATGCGCGAAGAGGCGAGAAAGGCCTCTCCGCGTGAATGCTGCGGGGTGCTTCTGGGTCACGGCGAACGGATCGACGAGGCACTGGTCGCGGCGAATGTCGCGCAGGATCCCGAGCGCAAGTTCGAGATCGATCCGCTGGTCCTGCTCTCTTCGCACAAGCAGGCGCGTGCGGGGGGCAAGCAGGTGCTGGGTTACTACCATTCGCACCCGGTCGGGCATCCCGTGCCTTCTGCCACCGATTGCGAGCATGCTTCTGGCGACCAGCGCATCTGGGCCATCGTGGCAGGAGAGGAGATCGGATTCTGGCGTGATGGGGCGAAGGGTTTCGAGCGGATCGAAATCCGTATGGTCGAGCGATGAAACCGGGCTTTTCGAAGAAATCCACCGGCATTCGGAACGTTCGATCCCAAATGAACCGCCACTACGGTTGCTTTCTGGTGCAAGAGCGGGAAAGGTCCGTCGCAAGCGGGGAAGCAGTTGCGCAAGCGACAATGGTTGTCGCCTTGCAGGCAATTGCTTGAAACCCGGACTGAAAAACGAGAGCCTTTGATTGATGACCATCAGTCCCGTCGAACTTGCCAGCCTTCTGTGTTCACGCCTTTGCCATGACATGCTCAGCCCGGTCGGTGCCCTGACCAACGGCCTTGAGCTGCTGTCGGACGAGAAGGACCCGGAGATGCGCCAGCGCTGCTTCGAACTGCTCGACCAGAGCGCGCGCATATCGGCCGACAAGCTCAAGTTCTTCCGCCTTGCTTTCGGTGCAGCGGGCGGCTTTGGCGAAATGATTCCGGTGAACGAGGCGCGCGCCCTGATCGATGCGCTTGTCGCCAGCAATGCGCGGATCTCGGTCAATTGGGCCTTCGCAAGCGATGTCATGCCCAAGCCAGCGATCAAAACCCTGTTGAATTTCGGGTTGATCGGCATCGAGGCGCTGCCGCGCGGCGGCACCATCGACTTCGCGGCGGAACTGCGCGACGGCACCAGTGAGATTGTGGTACGCTCCGCCGGTCCGCGCATCGCCTTCGATCGCGATATCGGTCGTGCGCTGGAAGGCTCGTTGCCGGAAGGAGACCTGTCGAGCCGGACTGCACCAGCGGCGATGCTGCACCAGATGGCGCAGGATGCCGGGGGCGGGCTGCAGTTTGCGCTTGCCGAAGATGCGCTGGTACTCGGCGCGGTTCTTCCGGGGGCCTGAAGGATCGCAGGTATCGCTCAGATGGGAGCCCGACGATGAATCGATGGTTGGTCAATCACGTCGTCGCGTCTCCCAACTGTAATATGCGCAAGCGGCCGATTTCGATGGTCGTGCTGCACTACACCGGCATGAAGTCGGCGCAGGAGGCGCTGGAACGGATGTGCGATCCGCAGGCCGAGGTTTCGGCCCATTACATGATCGACGAAGAGGGCATCGTCACCAGTCTCGTGCCGGAGGAAAAGCGTGCCTGGCATGCCGGACGCTCCTACTGGCGCGGTGAGGCGGACGTGAATTCGGCCAGTATCGGGATCGAACTGGTCAATCCGGGCCATGAATTCGGCTATCGTCCGTTCCCCGAGCCGCAGATGGACGCGCTCTTGCCGCTTCTTGCGGACATCATGGATCGCCACGATATTCCGCGCGCCAACGTGGTCGGCCATTCCGATGTCGCGCCGGCCCGCAAGCAGGACCCGGGTGAGTACTTCGACTGGGCCCGGCTCGGTGAACTGGGGCTCGCGCTCGAGATTCCGAAAGCCAAGATGAACCTGTTCTACGACAACCCGGGGGCCTTCTATCTCGCGCTGGAGCGGTTCGGTTACGACATTACCGATGGGCGCGCTGCCGTGCGGGCGTTCCAGCGACGTTGGCGGCCGGAAATCATCGATGGTGAAATCGATGGGGAGATCGGGGGAATCCTGTTCGAACTCTTGTTGGAGCGTGACATCGGTCGTGCTAGGTGACCGCTCGCCGGGGAGCTGGGCAGCCGCGTCCTTCGTCAAGCTCAGCATGAGCGGGGCAAAGGCCGAGGAAAGTCCGGGCTCCACGAAACAAGGGTGGCGGGTAACGCCCGCCGGGCGACTCTCGCGCAGGCGAGGGGAAGCTTAGGGATAGTGCCACAGAGAGCAGACCGCCGATGCCTCTTCGCGAGGCAGGCAAGGGTGAAAGGGTGCGGTAAAAGCGCACCGCGCTTCCGGTAACGGCAAGCGGCATGGTAAACCCCACCCGGAGCAAGACCGAATAGGGGCTGCTGGCCTTAGGCTTTCGGGCCGACAGGCGGGTCGGTTTCGGACCCAGGCAGCCCGGGTTGGTCGCTGGAGCGGCGCGGCAATGCGTCGCCGAGAGGAATGGCTGCCGCCGCGGCGTAAGGTCCCAGTCTTGGGAGACCACGCCAGGCACAGAACCCGGCTTACAGGCTCCCCGGCATATGGCTCGCGTCATCGACGCGAGCCGACATTTCACAATGAAGGATCATGCCGCCGCAGCAAAAGTGGAGATGGCTCCAGCTTCGTCTTCGCGTGCCTGGAGGAACCAGCGCTCGGTCCCTTCGATGCCGATTGCGGTCAGTGCGCCGAATACGAAAGCGCCCGTATCGATACCGATGCGGTTGCTGCGCACTTGGGGTTCCTCGGCGATCGTATGGCCGTGGATGACGAAAGCGCCGAAATCCCCGTTGTGGCTGAGGAAGGGCTCACGGATCCAGCGGCAGTCGCGCCCGAGCTGGTGATCGAGCGGGGTCTGCGGCCTGATGCCGGCGTGCACGAACAGGTAGTCGCCATTGCGTATCAGCTTGGTGAAGCTGTCGAGGAACGCGATGTCGTCGTTCGGGATCGCCTCGATCATGCGCAGTTGCAGCTCTTCCGGCTCTGCTTCGTCGATAAACCTCTCGTCTATGCCGTACGACATGATCGTTTCACGACCGCCGTATTTCAGGAAGCCGCGCAGGACATCGGCATTCACGAGGCTGGCGATGAGCATTTCCTCGTGATTGCCTTTGATGAATTCGAGCCGGCGATGCGTTGCCCACTCTTTCGCGCGTGCAACAACGGCAGAGCTGTCCGGTCCGCGATCGATCAGGTCGCCGAGAAGGATTACTGTGGTGTTTGCGCTTCCCCGATCGGCGTCATCCTGCTCGATGGCCCCTATCAGCGAATTGAACAGGTCGATCCGGCCATGGATGTCACCAATGGCATAGACCCGATCGCCTGAATTCAGTGTCGGGATACGGGCCGCTTTCTGACGTCCCAGCATGGTGCGGATCTTTGTGAACATTCTGGTTCGAGAGTTATAGGCCCCAAGGGAATGGCGGACAAGGTAATCAGCGACCCGTTTCGTGTAGTGGCAGAAAGTCCACACTTTCTTTCCCGTGTGTTGCTGAATCGAAATTTTTCTTGTGCCGTGCGGTGGTGCAGTGCAGCATTAGTGGGCTGGCAAGATCGGTTCCATGAAGAGAACTGACGGCCAAGCGCAGGTGGGACGATGCATGGATAAGAAAGTTAGTGAGGGAATGAATATGCTTACGTCCGTCCGTGGCCTTTTCGCTGCAACTCTTTTCGCGGGTGCCGCACTCGCAGCAACCCCGGCATTCGCCGATGACGCCGGTGTCCCTTCGGACATCACCATCTCGGGCAATGCCGCGCTGGTTACCGAATACCGCTTCCGCGGTGTTGATCTCTCGGGTGGCGATATCGCTGTCCAGGGCGGCGTCGACATCAGCCATTCGAGCGGCTTTTACGTCGGCACCTGGGGTTCTTCGCTTGACGAAGATACCGTCGGTTACGGCCACACCGAGCTCGACCTGTACGGTGGCTGGTCGGGTGACATCGCCAACGGGATTTCGGGCGATATCGGCGTGCTCTACTACGCTTACCCGAACGCACCGGCCGGTGACTACGACTACGTCGAATTCTACGGCTCGCTCAGCAAGACCCTCGGTCCCGTGGATGGCACTGTCGGCGTCGCATATGCCCCGAAGCAGGATTCGCTTGGCGGCACCGACAATCTTTACATCTACACCGATCTCGGCGTGTCGGTACCGAACACCCCGGTCAGCCTGAAGGGTCACGTCGGCTACACCGACGGCTATCTCACCTATACCGCCGACGGCGATGCCTTCGACTGGTCGATCGGTGCTGAATTCGCCGTCAACAGCAACTTGAGCGTTGGCGTTTCGTACGTCGATGCGCAGGGCAGCCGTACGACCTTTGGTGACGGTTCATCGTACAATTTCGTCGACGGCGCTGTCGTCGGCTCGCTCTCGGTCTCGTTCTGATCGACAGCTGATCGCGATTGACTTCGCAGGAGGGCCCCCCCCCCGCGTTTTTGGGGGGGGGGGTTTTTTTT
>NZ_CCBH010000155.1:0-28399 GCF_001368935.1 Novosphingobium sp. KN65.2 | reverse complement strand
CCCCGCCCCCCCCTTTTTTTCGTCCTGCTTCCCGAATGCCGTTGCGCCGCATGGCCGCGGATCCCGGAAACCCGGGCGCACGAGCTGTCACAATCGACCATTGAAACTCACCGGACCCTGCACTAGGTGAAATTGGAAAGATTTACTCCGATTTGAATTCAGGGTCCGGAACACAACAAGAATGCGCCTTTCGAGCATGGCAGATTACGCCGTCGTCATCATGTCCGCTGCAGCGCGGCATTGTGGCGGTGCGCGCGTGTCGGCCGGCCAACTTGCCGAGGAAACCGGGCTTCCCGGACCCACGGTACAGAAGCTCGTTAGCAAACTCACCGGCGCGGGGCTCATGCGGAGCTCGCGCGGCGTCGGCGGGGGACTGAAGCTGGCAAGACCGCCGGCGGCGATCTCCATTGCCGACATCGTCGAGGCAGTCGAAGGGCCGATCGCGCTCACCGCCTGTCTCGAACAAGGAAAACACGACTGTACGCTGGAGGGGACCTGCAACATGCAACCGCACTGGCCGCAAGTGAATGCGGCCTTGCGCGGAGCACTGGCGCAGGTTTCGCTGGTCCAGCTCGTCGAGGAAGTGGAATGACCGACGAAACGATCCAACCTGAACTGCGCGATCAGGCCGCGCGCGAAGCGGCCGCACGCGTCGCCGAGTACGAGCACGGCTGGGTTGCCGACATCGAGCAGGAATTCGGGCCCAAGGGGCTTTCCGAAGATACCGTCCGTTTCATCTCCGCCAAGAAGGATGAGCCGGAATGGATGCTCGAGTGGCGCCTGAAGGCCTATCGCCGCTGGCTCGAGATGACTCCGCCCGACTGGGCGAAGCTCGATGTGCCGCCGATCGACTACCAGGAAGCCTACTACTGGGCCGCGCCCAAGAAGAAGGACGGCCCCAAGTCGCTCGACGAGGTCGATCCCGACATTCTCAAGGTCTACGAGAAGCTGGGCATTCCGCTCGAGGAACAGAAAGTCCTCGCCGGCGTCGAAGGTGCGCGCAAGGTCGCGGTCGATGCCGTGTTCGACTCCGTTTCGGTCGCCACGACCTTCCGCAAGGAGCTTGAGCAGGCCGGCGTCATCTTCCGCTCGATCTCCGAAGCGATCCGCGAATATCCGGAACTGGTGAGGAAGTGGCTGGGCAAGGTCGTGCCCCAGCACGACAACTACTTCGCCGCCCTGAACTGCGCGGTCTTCTCCGACGGGACCTTCGTCTACATCCCCGAGGGTGTGCGCTGCCCGATGGAGCTGTCGACCTATTTCCGCATCAATGCCGAGAATACCGGCCAGTTCGAACGCACCCTGATCGTGGCCGAAAAGGGCAGCTACGTCTCGTACCTGGAAGGCTGCACCGCACCGATGCGCGACGAGAACCAGCTTCACGCCGCCGTGGTCGAGCTGGTCGCGCTCGAGGATGCGGAGATCAAGTACTCGACGGTGCAGAACTGGTACCCGGGCGATGCCCAGGGGAAGGGCGGCATCTACAACTTCGTGACCAAGCGCGGCCTGTGCCAGGGCGCGCGCTCGAAGATCTCGTGGACCCAGGTCGAAACCGGTTCGGCGATCACCTGGAAGTACCCGAGCTGCGTCCTCAACGGCGAGGATTCGGTGGGCGAGTTCTACTCGGTCGCGGTCACCAACAATTACCAGCAGGCCGACACCGGCACGAAGATGATCCACAACGGCAAGGGCAGCCGCTCGACGATCATCTCCAAGGGCATTTCGGCGGGCAAGTCGAACAACACCTATCGCGGCCTCGTGCGCGTCGCCGCCAATGCCGATGGCGTGCGCAACTTCACCCAGTGCGATTCGCTGCTGCTGGGCAAGGACTGCGGCGCGCACACCGTACCGTATATAGAAGTGAAGAACCCCTCTGCGCAGATCGAGCATGAGGCGACCACCAGCAAGATCAGCGATGACCAGCTGTTCTACGCCATGCAGCGCGGCCTCGACACCGAGGAAGCCGTGGCGCTGATCGTCAATGGCTTCGCCAAGGAAGTTTTGCAGCAACTGCCGATGGAATTCGCCGTTGAGGCGCAGAAGCTTCTCGGCATCTCTCTGGAAGGAAGCGTAGGGTAATGACCGAACGCAAGACTCTGGGCGTCAGCCGTTCCGCCCCCGCGTCGAAACCCGACGTCAGCACCTTCAACGTCACCGGTGCCCGTCTCGAACGGCTCAAGGAACGCGCCCGCGATCAGCGCCGCAATCCCACCGAGGCGCAGCAGGCGCTCTGGGCCGAGCTTTCCGGCTCGAAGCTGGGCGGCGTCAAGTTCACCCGCCAGGCCGTCGTCGGTTCGACAGTCGTCGATTTCGCCTGCCCGTCGCGCTGGATCGTCATTTCGATCTCCACGGCCGACGCCAACCCGGAAGTCGAGACGCTGCAGGACAGGAAGCTGTCCGATGTCGGCATCCGGGTCCTGCGCTTTACCGAGGAAGCCGTGCTCGACGACCGCGAAAGCGTGATGAAAACCATCGTCTCTGAAACCAACAAGCCGTTCGACAAGCGCAGCGCGCGCAGCCAGTTCGCTCCCAGGATGGAGAGCGCCGAAGGATGACAATGCTCAAGATCGATAATCTCCAGGCCACCGTCGCAGACAAGCCGATCCTCAAGGGCCTCTCGCTCGAAATCAATCCGGGCGAGATTCATGCCATCATGGGCCCCAACGGCGCCGGCAAGTCGACTCTGGGCTACACGCTGGGCGGTCGCCCCGGTTACGAAGTGACCGGCGGCTCGGTGACTTTCGACGGACAGGACCTGTTCGAGCTGGAACCCCACGAACGCGCAGCGGCCGGCCTGTTCCTCGGCTTCCAGTACCCGGTCGAGATTCCGGGCGTTTCCTTCGTCCAGTTCCTGCGCGAGGCGGCCAATGCCCAGCGCAAGAGCAGGGGCGAAGAGCCGCTGTCGGGCGGCGAGTTCCTCAAGCTGGCCAAGGAAAAGGCCGGATTGCTGCGCCTCGACATGGACATGCTCAAGCGCCCGGTGAACGTCGGCTTCTCCGGCGGTGAGAAGAAGCGCGCCGAAATGGTCCAGATGGGCATTCTCGACCCCAAGCTGGCGATCCTCGACGAGACCGACTCCGGCCTCGACATCGACGCACTGCGCGTCTGCGGCGAAGGCATCAACGCGATCATGCGCGCACCCGACAAGGCGGTGCTGCTGATTACCCACTACCAGCGCCTGCTCGACTACGTGAAGCCGGACTTCGTCCACGTCCTCGCCAATGGCCGCATCGTCAAGTCGGGCGGTCCCGAACTGGCCCATCAGCTTGAGGCCGAGGGCTACGAAGCGGTGGCTGCATGACTCTCGCCGCGACTCTTCCCACCCGGAAGGACGAGGCCTTCCGTTATGCCGACTTCGACGCACTGGCCGGCGTCTGGCCGATCGCGCGCGAGGAAATCGTCGTTGCGGCCGGACAGGAAGATTCGCGCCAGATCGTCGAGCTGGGCGAGGCCGCGGTTGCGCGCCACCTGGCGATTCGCGTCGAGAAGGGCGCGAAGCTCGACTTGCGCATCCTGACCGCCGGCCCCGCCTACGGCCGCATTGCCGTCGATGTGGAACTGGCCGAAGGCGCGGACTTCCTGCTCGGCGCGGCGCAGCTCGCAACGGGTAGCGAAACGCTCGAGATCGTCACCGAAGTGACCCACTGCGAGCAGAATGCGACGTCCATGCAGGTGATCCGCTCGGCGCTCGCCGGGCATTCGACCGGCACTTATCTCGGCCGCATCGCCGTGGCGCGCGGCGCGGATGGCACCGATGCCGAGCAATCGGTCCGCGCCATGCTGATCGACCGCACCGCGACGGCCAATGCCCGACCCGAGCTGGAAATCTATGCCGATGACGTGAAGGCGGCACACGGTTGCGCGGTCGGCGAACTCGACGCGCAGGGCCTGTTCTACCTGGCTTCGCGCGGGCTTACCCCACCGCAAGCCAAGCGACTGATGTTGCAGGCTTTTGTTGCCGAAGCCTTCATCGGCGCGCCGAACGAGGAAGCGCTCAGCGAAGCGGCCCTGGCCCGGCTGGAGTCGATCCTGTGAGCACCCAGGCGGCTACCCGGATCTCGGTGCGTGACCAGTTCCCCGGCATGGCTGGCGGCTGGCACTACCTCGACACCGCCGCCACGGCGCAGAAGCCGCAGGCGGTGATCGACGCGACGGTCGATGCGATGGGCCGCGACTATGCGACCGTGCATCGCGGCGTCTATGCCCGCTCGGCGGAAATGACGCTGGCCTTCGAAGCCGCGCGCCGCCGGGTCGCCTCCTTCATCGGCGGACGCGAAGAGGAAATCGTCTTCGTGCGCGGCGCGACCGAAGCGATCAATCTCGTCGCCAACACTTGGGGCGTCGAAAATCTCGGGGCAGGGGACCGCATCCTGCTTTCGACGCTGGAGCATCACTCGAACATCGTGCCCTGGCAACTGCTGCGCGAGCGTACCGGCGTCGAAATCGACGTCTGCCCACTGACCGCAGACGGCCGGATCGACCTCGAAGCCGCCGAACGCATGCTGACGCCCGCCCACAAGCTGGTGGCGCTGGCACATGTCTCCAACGTTCTCGGCTCGGTGCTCCACGTGGAACATCTTGTTGAACTGGCGCACAAAGTCGGAGCCAGGGTACTGATCGACGGCTGCCAGGCCGCCCCGCGCATCAAGCTCGACATGGCCGCGCTCGGCTGCGATTTCTACGTTTTCTCGGCGCACAAGCTCTATGGTCCGACCGGTGTCGGCGTGCTGTGGGCCCGCTCAGAGATTCTCGAGAACATGCCCCCGTGGCACGGCGGCGGATCGATGATCGATCGCGTCACTTTCGAGAGGACGACCTGGGCCCCGGCGCCGCAGCGCTTCGAGGCAGGCACGCCTGCGATCGTCGAAGCGATCGGCCTTGCCGCCGCGATCGACTGGCTGGAACAGGTCGGCCTCGATGTCGCCGAAGCGCATGAACGCGAGCTCGCCGCCCGCCTGCGCGAAGAACTGGGCCAGCGCAACGACGTCACCCTGTTCGGCCCTGCCGACTCGGTCGGCATCGTCAGCTTCGCGCTCGATGGGGTCCACCCGCACGATCTCGGCACGATTCTCGACGAAGAAGGCGTTGCCATTCGCGCCGGTCACCACTGCGCGCAGCCGCTGATGGATCACCTTGGCGTTCCCGCCACGGCCCGGGCCAGCTTCGGTCTCTACAACGACGAAAGCGATATCGAGGCGCTCCTGAAAGGAATCGAGCGCACGAGGAGAATATTCGGATGAGCGACGAATCCCGCAAGTTTCAGGTCGAGGAAGTCGATTCGGCAACACCGCCGCCGCGCGCGCGGGTCGAAGACGCCGCGCCCCCGGCCGCCGAGAGTGCGGCCGATAAGCTTGAACGCAAGCGCGACTACCTCGAAGGCTTCCTCGCGGAAAAGCCGCAGGGCGCAAACCCCGGCGAACCGGGCGGCGATATCTACGACGGCGTGATCGCTGCGCTGAAGGAGATCTTCGACCCGGAGATCCCGGTGAACATCTATGACCTCGGCCTCATCTACGGCGTCGACGTCTCGCCCGAATCCGCGGTGGCAGTGACCATGACGCTCACGACACCGCACTGCCCGGTCGCCGAATCGATGCCGGGCGAAGTGGAAATGCGCGTGGCTGCAGTGCCGGGCGTGCGCGACTGCGAAGTCAATCTCGTCTGGGATCCGCCGTGGGACATGGCCAAGATGTCGGACGAGGCGAAGCTCGAACTGGGCATGCTGTGACCGAAACCCTCGCCGCCCCCGAAACTGCCGAAGGGCTGACCATCCGCCTTGCCGATTACGGCTACGAAGGCGATGGCGCGGCGCTGGTTGCGCTGCTCGACAGCTATGCCCGCGACCCGATGGGCGGTGGCAAGGAGCTGGACGAAGCCGTGCGCGCCAGGCTCGTGCCCGCGCTCGATGCCTTCCCCGGCGCATTTACCCTGCTCGCTTTCGACGCGGCGGAACCGGTCGGGCTGGCGAACTGCTTCACCGGCTTTTCGACCTTCGCGGCCCGCCCGCTCGTCAACATCCACGATCTTGTGGTATCCTCTGCGCACAGGGGCAAAGGCATCGGCCGCGCATTGATGCAGGCCGTGGAAGCCGAAGCCACCGCCCGCGGAGCCTGCAAGGTCACGCTCGAAGTGCTGGGCGGCAATGCGCCGGCCAAGGCGCTCTACGCCTCGCTCGGCTATGAAAACTACGCGCTCGATCCCGAAGCGGGAACGGCGCAATTCTGGGAAAAGAAGCTGCCATGACGACTACAGCAACGACTCGTCAGCGTCCCGCCGCGGTCATCCTGACGCCTTCCGCCGAAACGCGCATCGCCAAGCTCATGGCCGACGCGCCCGAAGGCGCGATCGGCGTCAAGCTGTCTACCCCGCGCCGCGGTTGCTCGGGACTTGCCTATTCGGTCGACTACGTCAGCGAGGAAAACGCGCTCGACGAGAAGATCGAGACGCCCGGCGGCACCTTCTACATCGACGGCGCCTCGGTGCTCTACCTCATCGGCTCGACGATGTCGTGGCAGGAAGACGACTTCACCGCCGGCTTCGTATTCGACAATCCCAACGCCAAGGGCAGCTGCGGCTGCGGCGAGAGCTTCACCGTCTGATACGGGAAAGGGGGCTCAATGCCCCCAGGTGTTGAACGTGGAATAGCGGGTTTCGGTATCGCTGCGCGTCTGCTCGGCCAGCGAAATCATTTCATCGTCGTCCTGCCAGTCCTCCGCATCAAAGCGGACCGCACTGTAGATATCGACAATCTCGTACTCATCCTCGTCAAGGGCCTCGGTTGCAAGCCATATCGCTTCGCGAATGTCCTCGCTTGAAACCAGACAGGTTACATGGGCGCCCGCGTAGCCTTCGCGGCGCAGCGGCGGGCTGTCGCCTGCGAGTTCACATGAAACGAGAAAGACACTGCCCTTCGCCATCGGGCAGCATGATAGACACCGCCAGTTAACTTTGACAATTCGGAACTTCCCCGGCCCCCGGGGCAAGCATGTCAGGGCTGGCGCAGCGCAGCCACGCAGGCGGCGCGATCCACGTCCTGTCCATCCGAGGCACGGCGCGCATCGAGGTAGGTCGCCACCGGCTCGCGCGAGGAGGACGTGGGATAGAGGTAGATGTCGAGCACGCAGGCGGTTCCGGTGAACTGCAGCTTGCGCGCATCGCCTTCCCACACGTCGAGCCGGGGACTGCCGAACTGGCGCACGAGTTGCTTCTGGCTCGCCCCGATCACCCCTTCCAGACCGGGCAGGTTCAGGAACTTGGGATCGCGCGGCGAAGTGCGCGTCGGCTGACGCACGGCAGGCACGCGCGACGCACCACCGCTGCCGGACGCGCTGGAAACCCCGCCGGGGCTCGTGCCGCAGGCGGCGAGCAGCATGGCAAGGCAGCAGGCGGCGATGGGTCCGCGAAGACGATGCAGGGAAGCCCCGGACGAAGTCATGATCATGGCTGGCCTGCGCATCGCGCGCCGCCGCTCCGCTGTCAACGGGGGCAATTCGCGCGCGCGCTTGCGGAGCGACAGGGCGCGCGGTAGGCAGGCCGCATCGTCATTTCCCAACCCGATCAGTCAAGGACCTTCCCTTCATGGCATCCAACCCCGTGGCGCCCACCCTGGACGTCATCGCCATCGGCAATGCTATCATCGACGTCATCGCCAATTGCGAGGACAGCCTGATCGAGGAACTCGGCCTTGCCCGGGGCGGAATGATGCTGATCGATGCCGACCAGGCGCGCGACCTCTACGCCGCCATGGGCCCCGCACGCGAAATCTCCGGCGGTTCGGCCGCCAATACGCTGGCCGGGCTTGCCTCGCTCGGCGCAAAGTGCGGCTTCATCGGCCAGGTCGCGCAGGACCAGCTCGGCGAAGTCTTCACCCATGACATCCGCGCCGGCGGCATCGAATATGACACCCCCGCGCGCGCTGGCGACCCGCCGACGGCCCGCTGCCTCATCTTCGTGACGCCCGACGGCCAGCGCACGATGAACACCTTCCTCGGCGCCTCGCACTTCCTGCCCGCCGAAGCGCTCGACGAAGCGACGATCGCCAAGGCTGCCGTGCTTTATCTCGAAGGCTACCTGTGGGATCCCGAAGAGCCGCGCGCCGCAATGCGCAAGGCCATCGCCGCCGCCCGCGCAGCCGGTCGCAAGGTCGCCTTCACCCCGTCCGAAACTTTCGTCATCGACCGCCACCGCGACGATTTCGTGGCCCTCATCGATGATGGCCAGATCGACGTGCTGTTCTGCAACGAGCATGAAATGGCCGCGCTCGTGCAGGACGACGATTTCGAGAAGGGCCTGGCCATGCTCGCGCCGAAGATCCCGGTGCTGGTGGTCACGCGCGGCCCCGAAGGCGCTGTGGCGCTATCGGGCGGCGAGCGTGCCGAAGTCTCGGCCGAACCGATCGAGCGCGTCGTCGACACGACCGGCGCGGGCGACCTGTTCGCCGCGGGCTTCCTCTTTGCGCACGTTCGTGGCATGAATCTCGAACAAAGCCTGAAACTTGGCGCGATTTGCGCCTGCGAGGTGATCTCGCACTACGGCGCCCGCCCAGAGCGGAGCCTGCAGGCGCTGATGGCAGAGAAACTCACCTAAGGAGCACACACGGATTGAGCTGTCCGGCACTGATCGATTTCGAAGCGAGCTGTCTGCCGGAGTACGGCCAATCCTATCCTATCGAAGTCGCCATCGCGCGGATCGACGGCGAAAGCCGCGCGTGGCTGATCCGTCCGCTGGAGGCGTGGCGCCACTGGGACTGGTCCGAGGAGGCGGAGAAACTCCACGGCATCAGCCCTGAGATGCTGCGCAAGGAAGGACTCCCCGCCGGGCAGGTCCTTGAGGAGATGGCCCGGTTCGTCGGCGATTGCGAAGTCTACGCCGACGCCGACCTCGATGCCTATTGGCTTGAACTGCTGGCGCACGGTCTCAAGGCCCCGGTGCCTTTCGCGGTGAACTTCCTCGGCGAATACCTGATGCGGCACAACTTCGCACGGCCCCAGGTCGTGGCCGCTCTGGAAGCGGCCAAGCTGCGCCTGCCCAAGGAACACCTCGCAAGAGAGGACGCCAAGCGCCTTGCCCTCGTGGTCAAGCTGCTGCTGGAAGGCCAGGAAGCGGAATAAGATTGCGCGCGGCGAAGCGCTTCATCCTGAACGCGTTTCAGGATCCCTTTCCCGGCACCCCGCAGTTACACCGGACCGATCAGAAAGGGCCGGCATCCTCCGAAACGCCGATCCCGTCCGGCTGGCTCGCCTGCAGCTTGCCAAGGCACTGGTCCTTGGCGCGGTCGCGGTCGTCGGAGAGGGCAGACGCCATCTGCGAGGGCAGGGCGCAGCCGCGTTCCGGCCGGATCGGATGGCGCCGACGGCACGATTCCTCGGTGCTGAAGAAGTTGTCGAGGCAGTCCTGGAACTCCGCCACGTCGTTCTCGTGCATCGCGCGGCAGCTCTTGGCCCAGCGGTTCTTGTAATTGAGTTCCGCGAAATTGACGCAGTCCTCGTACTCCACCCGCGCAGCCTGCTGGCGCTGCGCCGCTTCGGCTGCCTGTTGCTGCTGCGCTGCGCGCCGCGCTTCGGCTTCCGCCTCGACCTCTGCCTGCCGTCGCGCTTCGAGCACCTCGGCATGGTTCGGCAGGAAAATACCGTAGTAGAATCCGACCCCGCAGCCCGCGATCAGGATCGCAAGGGCAACCGCCAGCTTGAGAATGGCACCGGCACGTTCCAGCATCGCCGCCTTCCGGTCAGTCCTGGCCCCGTTCGCGCGCCACTTCGCGCCAGCCGATGTCGCGGCGGCAGAAGCCGGTCGGGAAGTCGATCGCATCCACGGCGGCATAGGCCTTCGCCTGCGCGTCGGTCACCGAAGCCCCTCGCGCGGTGACGTTGAGCACACGTCCGCCATTGGCGACGAGTTGGCCATCCTTGAGAGCCGTGCCCGCATGGAAAACCTTGGCGCCATCGGCTTCGGCCGCGGCAAGCCCCGCGATGCTGCCGCCCTTTTCCGGCGTGCCGGGATAGCCGTCGGCGGCCATGACGACCGTCAAAGCAGTATCCTTGGAGAAGCGCGGCGGCTGGATCGCGCCAAGGCGGTTCTCGGCACAGGCATGCAGGATCTCGACGAGATCGCTCTCGAGACGCAGCATCATGACCTGGCACTCGGGATCGCCGAAGCGGCAGTTATACTCGATCAGCTTGGGTCCCTGCTCGGTCAGCATCAGGCCGAGGAACAGTACGCCCGAATAGGGCATGCCCTCATCGGCGAGAGTCCGCACGGTCGGCGCGATGATGCGGGTCATCGCCTCGGCCTCCAGCGCGGGTGTAAGCACCGGCGCCGGGCTATAGGCGCCCATGCCGCCGGTGTTGGGGCCGGTATCGCCGTCGCCCACGCGCTTGTGGTCCTGCGCCGAGGCGAAGGGGACTATGGTGCTGCCATCGGTCAGCGCGAAGAAGCTGGCTTCCTCGCCTTCCAGGAATTCCTCGATAACGGCTTCCGCGCCCGCCTCGCCGAAGCGACCTGCGAAGATGTCGCGCACCGCTTCCTGCGCCTCGTCCATCGTCATGGCAACGGTAACGCCCTTGCCTGCGGCAAGGCCGTCCGCCTTGATCACGACGGGAGCGCCGAACTTTTCGAGCGCGGCAAGGCCGTCCGCTTCGCTGGACACGCGCACGTATCCGCCCGTCGGGATACCGGCCCTCTCGCACAGGTCCTTGGTGAAACCCTTGGAGCCTTCAAGCTGGGCCGCCGCCTTGCTCGGGCCGAACACCGGGATGCCCTCGGCCCGCAGGGAATCGGCCAGGCCATCGACCAACGGCGCTTCCGGGCCGATCACGACGAGACCGATTTCCTTCTCGTTGCAAAAGGCGATAACCGCCCCATGATCGGTGGCATCGAGCGACACACAGGTTCCCGCCTCGGCAATCCCCGGATTTCCGGGAGCTGCGTAAAGCGTGGAGCAGCGCGGGGATTGCGCCAGCTTCCAGGCCAGCGCATGTTCGCGTCCACCCGAGCCCAGAAGAAGGATATTCATGCCGCGGCCTTTCGATGAGTCTTACGATGACGACGAATATGGAGATGGTCGTAGGGGTGGGCTGGTAGCGAAGCAATCGGCCGGGGACAACGCTGCGCCGCTGTCCATCAGCGAGATTTCTGCACTGCTCAAGCGCACGGTGGAAGACCGCTTCGGCTTCGTGCGCCTGCGCGGCGAGCTTTCCGGCGTCAAGCGCGCGGCCTCCGGCCACCTCTATTGCGCGCTCAAGGACGACAAGGCCGTGATCGACGGCGTGATGTGGCGCGGCAATGCCCAGCGCATTGCCTTTCGCCCCGAAGACGGGGTCGAAGTCATCGCGACCGGCAAGCTGACGACCTATCCCGGCCGCTCCAAGTACCAGATCGTCATCGATTCGATGGAGATTGCAGGCGAAGGCGCGCTGCTGGCCCTGCTCGAGAAGCTGCGGGCCAGACTCGCCGCCGAAGGTCTCTTCGCGCCCGAGCGCAAGCGGCAGCTCCCGTTCCTGCCCCAGGTGATTGGCGTCGTGACGTCGCCCACCGGCGCGGTAATCCGCGACATCCTCCATCGCCTGGCCGACCGCTTCCCGAGCCATGTACTTGTCTGGCCGGTGCTGGTGCAGGGAGAGGGCGCAGCTGCGCAGGTAGCCAATGCCGTGCGCGGATTCTCGCAGATGCCCGCCGACGGCCCGGTGCCGCGGCCAGACCTTGTCATCGTCGCGCGCGGCGGCGGCTCGATCGAGGACCTTTGGGCCTTCAACGAGGAGCCGGTCGTGCGCGCCGTGGCGGAATGTTCGATCCCGGTGATCTCCGCGGTCGGGCACGAGACCGACACCACCCTGTGCGACTATGCTGCAGACCGCCGCGCGCCGACGCCCACCGCCGCCGCCGAAATCGCGGTGCCGGTACGCGCGGAACTGATGGCGACGCTCGACGAACTGGCCCTGCGCAAGCGCCGCTGCGCGTTGCGGCCGGTGACGCTGGGCCGCGAGAGGCTGGAGGCGCGGGTCCAGCGCCTGCCCAAACCGGATGCGATTCTTGCCGCCAAGACGCAGCGGCTCGACGAGTTGACCGATCGCCTGCGCCGCGGACTGCAGGACCGCGCTTCGAATGCCGAAAAGCGCCTCGCATCGGTCGGCAGGCCGCTCGCGCTGCTGCGCCACCGCGCGCAGGCGAGCAGCGAGAGGCTGGCGCGCACCGGACTGACGCCACGGTTGCTCACCCGGCGCTGGTCGATGGCGCGCGACAGCCTTGCCCCGGTATCGCGCGTGCTGCCCCAGCTCAATCCGCGCCTGCCGCTGCAGCGCGGCTATGCTCTGGTCAAGACCGCCGAGGGCAGGGCAGTGACCAGCCGCGAGCTGGCGGCCCGGGAAGCGGCGCTGGTGCTCGAATTCCGTGACGGGGACCTCCCGGTCACGACCGGTTCAGGCGATTCGGTGTCTCCTGCACCCAAGCCCGCGCCTGTTGCGGCGGCCCCGCGCAAGCCCGCAGCCAGACCGGAACGATCGAATCCGGATCGGCCGCGACAGGGCGATTTGTTTTGACCACGAGCCTCTGCTAGAAATCTCCCATGCTAATGTCTTCTGCCGAACGCCCCGCAACCCTCAGCTACGGACCCAACGGGTTCCGCATGATCAGCTCCGGCCACTTCGTCACTTGCGCCGTGACCGGTGAGAAGATCTCGCTCGAAGCCTTGCGCTACTGGAGCGTGGAGCGTCAGGAACCCTATGCCACCGCGGAAATTGCCACCCGGCGTCTCCTCGGGAAGGCATGAAGGGCCAACCTGCTCGTTTCGCCTGGCTGAAGCTGAGCGGCCTTGCCGCTGGTGGCGGCCTGATTCTCGCCGGTAATGCCATGGTCGAACCCACCGGTTCCGCCCATGCTTCAACCAATGCCCCGGTTTCTCCGGCAGCAGCCCCGCGCCCGGCCAGTATCGCCTTCTCCGGCGAAATGACGCAGGGCGGATGGATTCGCGGGGTGGCCCCCGCGGGAACCACCGACCTCAAGCTCAACGGCGAATCGGTGCGGATCGCGCCGGACGGCGCATGGTTCGCCGCGTTCGACCGTGATGCCGGGCCAGAAGAGATCCTCACCGCACGGATGAAGGACGGCACAACCTATCGCCAGGCGCTCACCGTTTCCCCGCGCGACTGGCACATCGAGCGAATCAACATTCCGCGCCGCTCGGGTGGGCCTTCCGAGGCCTTCATGAAGATCCGGCAGCCGGAACTCGACCGCATCAATGCCGCGCGGGCGCTGGAAACCGGCGCGCAGGGGTGGCGCCAGCACTTCATCTGGCCGGTGAAGGGCCGTATTTCCGGCCGCTTCGGATCGCAGCGCATCTATCGTGGCGAACCGGGCAGCTACCATTCGGGTATCGACATAACCTCCGGCACAAGCGGCACGCCCTTCGTCGCCCCGGCGGACGGCGTCGTGATCCTCGCGGCGGAAAAGCCCTTCACGCTGGAAGGCAACCTGCTGATGCTGGACCACGGCATGGGCCTCAACAGCGCCTTCCTGCACTGTTCGCAAATCCTTGTGAAAGAAGGCGATCACGTGAAGCAGGGGCAGGTGATCGGCAAGATCGGCATGTCCGGCCGCGCGACCGGCCCGCACCTGCACTGGAGCATCAAGTGGCAGTCCGACAGGCTCGATCCGCTTCTTTTCACCGGACCGATGAACTGATCGACGAAGCGGCCTTGCCGTCGGCGCACGATTGATTATCCAGCTTTTGTGCGCCGCAGCATCGCCCTTCCGTTCCTGATCCTGCTTGCAGGCGTCACCTGGCTGCGATCGCCCACGACTCCGCGCCCTCCGGACATGACGTTCGACTATGTCGCCCTGACGCCGCGCCCCGGAGCGGACCCGCAGTTTCACCTCGGCCCATTCCGGTTGGAAGGCGCGTGGCACATGGCCAGCCGGTCGCGCGGCTTCGGCGGCTATTCGACGCTGCTGGCCATGCCAGGTGGACAGCTCCTCGCCCTCAGCGATTCGGGCGGATACCTGCGCTTCACTTTGCCGGGTCGCAGACCCGGTGCGCTGGCAAGCGGCAACCTGAATATCAGCCGATGGAACGACAAGGCCGATCGCGACGTCGAATCGGCAACGCGCGATCCGCGCTCCGGCACGATCTGGCTGGGAATGGAGGGCTCCAATTCGGTCGTTCGGCTCGGTCCCGGACTGAACGTGGAAACCAAGATCCGGCCCGGCGCGATTCGCCACTGGGGCGTGAACTCGGGCCCGGAAGCCATGACCCGCCTTGCCGACGGGCGATTCGTCCTGCTGCGCGAGGCCTTCAAGGGCTGGCTCGAGGACCGCAAACACGACGCCGTCGTCTTCGAGGGCGATCCCACGACGCGGCCGAAATCGTGGCACTTCACGTTCGATGGTCCGAAGGGCTTCAGCCCCACCGACATGACGCAATTGCCCGACGGTCGTCTGCTGATCCTGATGCGTCGGCTCGTCTGGCCGATGCCGCAACGATTCGCCGGACGCATCGCCATCGCCGACCCTGCCGAGATTCGGCCCGGCGCGACCTGGCGCGCAAAGGAAGTGGCCCGAATCGCCACGAGCCTGCCGGTCGACAATTTCGAAGGGCTTGCGGTCGTGCCACAAGGCAAGGATCGCCTGACCGTCTGGCTGATCTCGGACGACAATTTTTCGGATTTCCAGCGCACGCTGCTCTGGAAACTCTCCGTCGATCCACGCGACCTGCCCTGAAAATCACTCAGGAGCATATTTCAGGAAGCAGGCGGCCACGCGAAAAGGCGCGCGAGGAACCCTCGCACGCCTTTTTCGAACCAGTGCCTTGTCAGGCTCCCCGAAGGGAGCCGGAAATCAGGCGGCCTGCTTCTTCTTCAGCTCGCGCTTCACCTTGACGGCGCGCGGGCTGAGCTTCGTATCGGAAGTCTTCAGCAGCCAGTTGTCGAGGCCGCCGTTGTGCTCAACCGAGCGAAGGCCGTGCGTCGAAACGCGGAACTTGAAGCTACGCTCCAGACCTTCCGACATCAGCGTGACGTTCTGAAGGTTGGGCAGGAACACGCGCTTGGTCTTGTTGTTGGCGTGGCTGACGTTGCAGCCGACCTGACGACCCTTGCCGGTCAGTTCGCAGATGCGGGACATGTCTACTCTCGCTCGAAAAAAATCTTGGCCGTTTGTACGGGAAGGCGCGCCCTTACCGAGTCACCAGGTGAACGTCAAGTTGCGCCGCGGTTTTTCGCAGGCTAGCGCGTCCTCATGACTCGCTGGCCGCTCCCCGAATACATGCAACTGGCGCTGGCGCAAGCCCGCGAAGCCGCGGATTCGGGCGAAGTCCCGATCGGCGCGGTCATTGTAAGGGACGGAAAAGTCATCGCCACCGGCCGCAACGGCCCACGTGAGCGCCACGACCCGACCAGCCACGCCGAAATCGAAGCGATTCGCACCGCCGCGCAGATTCTCGGCAATGAACGACTCGAAGGCTGCGAGCTGTGGGTGACGCTGGAGCCCTGCGCCATGTGCGCCGGGGCGATCTCCCACGCCCGCATCGCCCGACTCTATTATGCCGCTCCCGATCTCAAGGGCGGCGCGGTGGAACACGGCGCGCGCGTCTTCGAACACAGCCAGTGCCTGCATCGTCCGGAAGTCTATTCGGGCATGGGCGAAGCCGAGGCCGCGGAAATGCTCAGGGCCTTCTTCCGGGACCGCAGATAGCCTTCATCCTTCCCCCGCATTCTTGGCGGGTATCTTTGGATTCGGGCCCTAGAGGCCCCGCCAGATCTTCAGCGGCGTGGAATCGCCGGGCCCCCACTGCCTGCGGTCGCAGGCTCGGGGCATGAAATCCTTCCCGTAGCAAAGCTCGATCGCGCGCAGCCAGCCGCCGCGGCTGACGTCCACGCCGACCTGATCCGCCGTCCAGTCCGGATTACCGGCGAGAAAGGCACGGCGCAGATCGCCCACCGTCAGGTCGTCTTCGCGCGAAAGGCGATCGGCATCGGGCCAGCGGATCGAGCGCCAGAGGATTGCGCTGACCTTGAAGTAGGTCTCCGGCCGCTTCGTCATGCAACTTCCGTGCTTGGCCCATTCATGGGCGAGGAGGCTGGCAGAGGGCGTCATGCACATATGGCGGCGGAGCAGGTCGGGCGAGGGCAGCGGCCGGGTTGCGCACCACTGCGGCGCAGGGCCATTGCGCGCTTCGGGCCAGAGGCCGTGCAGGACGAAGCCGAAACGTCCGTTGCGGCGCGAACACTGCATCGAATCCGTTTCGCCGCTCATCTTGCAGTAATCGGGAGACCAGCTTGCCGCGAGGGTATAGCCCGCGACGGCGACCTTGCGGACCGGCCCGTCGGGCGCCTGCGGCCCCACCGGGGCAATGCTGCGCGGTACGGCGCACTGATAGGCCTGGGCCAGCGCAGGGACCGGCGTAAGCGCCGCAAGGACCAGACCGGCCCGAGCCGCGAGCAGGGGCCTCACAGCGGCGTGAAGTCGAGGCCGATGTCGGCAGCCGGTGCGCTCTGGGTGAGACGGCCGACCGAGACATAAGTGACGCCCGAGGCGGCAATCGCGCCGATGGTCCTGAGATTGACGCCGCCCGAAGCCTCGGTCGGCACGCGTCCGGCGACCAGGGCGACCGCCTCGCGCAGCATGTCGGGCCCCATGTTGTCGAGCAGGAGGTGATGCGCGCCCGCCGCAATGGCCGGTTCGATCTGGTCGAGACGATCGACCTCGCAGATGATCTGGGCCACGCCCGCCGCCCTGGCACGCGCCACGGCCGGACCGACGCCGCCGGCAACGAGGACGTGGTTATCCTTTATCATCGCCGCGTCCCACAGGCCCATGCGATGATTCTGCGCGCCGCCGGTGCGGGTCGCGTACTTTTCGAGGTGACGCAGGCCCGGGATCGTCTTGCGCGTATCGAGAAGAGTGCCGTGGCCGCCCATGGCATCGACATATTCACGCGTCATCGTCGCGATCCCGGACAGATGCTGCACGGTATTGAGCGCGCTGCGCTCTGCCGTCAGCATGGCGCGGGCATTGCCCGAGAGGCGCATGAGGTCCGAGCCCGGCTCGACGCGCGCGCCTTCCTCCACCAGGATCTCGATCTCCATGTCCGGGTCGAGCTTGCGGAAGAAAGCCGCCGCAAGCGGCAGGCCCGCAACAGTGATCGCATCGCGCGAATCCATGACGCCGGCAAAGCGCGCATCGGCATCGATCACGCTTTCCGAGGTCACGTCATGCCCGCCTCCCGGCAGGCCCACGCCGAGGTCTTCGGCAAGCGTTGCATCAACGAAGGCGGCAAGGTCGAAACCGGTCAGCGTGAAGTCGTTCATGGCGCCGTCCATGCCAAGGCCGCGGGCCCATGTCGAGTTCCACCGTCGATGCGCGATTTGCAATCGTAGCCACATGGGACCATAGCGAAACGATCACGAGCAACCGAATTCGTAGGCGCTCGTGGCTGAGAGACCATCCGCGCTCCCGCTTACGTCGCTGGAGCATCGTGATGAAGATCGATCATATCAATCTGCGCCGGAGTATCCCGACGGCCGCCTTGGCCCAGGTCCTGCCCGTGCTCGGGACAGCGCTGTCCTGCCATCAGACCGCGCAAGGTTTCTGCGATCCGATCGCGAAACCACAACGCCCCACAACCCTGACACCCGGAGAAATGCCATGAACGACAGCGTCGACAAACCTTACCTCATCCAGAAGGGCGAGGATGGCAAATACCGGCTGACCGTGCGCGACACGCACTACAATTCGCGGGGCTATCCAATCGTCAAGTCGACCCTGCAGGACGAAGTCTTCGACACGCAGGCCGCGGCCAAGACCTTCGCGCGCGAAAACTTCAAGGCCCAGGCCGGACAGTACGCGACGAAGTAACCTTCGGGTTCGGCTTCACTGCCGCATACAACGAAAGGCCAGGAGCGCGAGCCCCTGGCCTTTCGTGTTCGTGCGCTGGCAGCAGCAGCTCGATCAGTGAACGAAACGCGCAATCACATCGCGGTACGAGCGGCTGACTTTCACCTGCGCGCCTGAATCGAGCACGAGGAAGCATTCCCCGTTGGTATGCGGCTTGACCTGGCGGACCTGGTTCAGGTTGACGATGGTCGAGCGATGGACGCGCTGGAACACGCGCGGGTCGAGCCGGCGTTCAAGGTCCTTCATCGTCTCGCGCAGGATCAGCGAGTTGTCGGCCGTGCGGATGCACATGTAGTCGCCGGCCGCCTCGATATGCTCGATACTGTCCACGTCGATGCGGAAGATCTGGCCGCGATCCTTGATGTTGATCAGCTTTTCGTAGCGATCGGCGTTGGGATCGGTTTCCTCGGGCATCGCCTCGACCGCGTCAGGGGCGACTTCGGCCAGCACGTTCTTCAGCTTCTCCGCCTCATCGGCAGAACGCTTCTCGGCGATGCGCTGGCGCACGCGGGCAAGGGTATCGTCGAGCTTCGATTCCTCGACCGGCTTCATCAGGTAGTTCACCGCGTTCGCCTCGAAGGCGCGCACGGCGTGTTCCTGATAGGCGGTGACGAAGACGAAGAGCGGCGGCTCGATCTCCATGACGCCCTTGACCACCGAGAACCCGTCGAAACCGGGCATCTGGATGTCGAGGAACACGAGGTCGGGTTTTTCGGTCTTGATCTTGCGGATCGCTTCGCGTCCGTTCGAACAGGTATCGATGATCTCGACGTCCGGATACTTTTCAAGGCGCAACTGAAGGCCCTGAATCGCGAGTTTCTCATCATCGACGAGGATGGTGCGGATGGTCATCTGGTTCGTTCTCCGGGCCCCATAACGCATGAGACCCAAAATTGTTTCATTGTGCAGCCATTGCGGCAAACCGAGGGGCTTCCGGGACGACCTCTGCTGCTTCGCGGCGCTCGACAGGAATTTCGATCAGGACGGCAAAACCGCCTTCGATCGGCTCGACAGTCTCGAATCGGTGATGTTCGCCATAGGCCTGGGACAGGCGATCACGGATATTGGACAGACCAACGCCCGTGGAGACGGGCTCACCTCCATCGTATGACATACCCGACAACCTGTTGTCGGTGGTGGGGCTTTGCAAGCCGGGGCCGGTGTCCGAAACGGTAATGCGAAGCATGGAGCCGACGAGTTGCGCGGAAATGGTGATTTCCGCCCCGCTCTCCTGCGGCGTCACTGCATACTTGATGGCATTTTCGACCAGCGGCTGGAGCAGCAGCGAGGGCAGCAGACAGGATTCGGTCGCCGGGTCGATATGGAAGGTGGTCCGCAAGCGCTCTTCGAAACGCATGCGCTCGATATCGAGATAGAGCTTGAGCGTCTCCACCTCCTGCGCAACCGTCACCCGCGCGGAAGGCTTGTTGACCAAGGTGTAGCGCAGAAACGACGAGAGGCGCGAGAGCATGGCATTGGCCGGCTCCGTCTGCTTGAGCAGCACCAGGGTCGAGATCGAATTGAGCGTGTTGAACAGGAAGTGAGGGTTTAGCTGGTAGCGCAGCATCGCCAGCTGCGCCTGGGTCGCCTGGTTCTCCAGCCGGATCAGCTGGTCGTTCTGCTCCTCGATCTGGAGATAGAAGTTGATCGCGTAATACAGCGCGGACCAGGCTCCGAGCAGGGTGGCGTCGAGATAGAACACGCCGAGGAACAACTGGGTAAAGGTCGCGTCGCTGTCCGAACGGTACAGCGAAATGACCCAGGCATCGATGAAGGCATTCAGGCCGACCGCAAAGGGCAGGATCAGCGCGGTCATGCCCCAGGTCACCAGCGCCCGGCGGGTGATCAGGGTGCGGTAGATCACCGAGAGCACCAGCGAGATCGAGAAGCCGGTGATCGTGGCGATCAGGACGAGGACGAGGAACGAGAGGCGCTGGTCGTTGGCGATCGCCGACATCGTGCGCAGCAGCATGGCGCCGCCCCAGCCGAGCGCCTGCAGGCGCCAGAAGGCCTTGTCCTTGTCGGCGAAGAACGGAATGGGCTGGATCGGCAGGACGCTCATGTCCGTTTCCTAGCCCAGTTCAGCGCAAAGCTGAACAATCCCGTGCGACGGGATGTTCCGTTTATCAACTCCCCCGAGCGTCGGCGACCGCATTGGAGAGCTGATCGATACCCACGGCGCCCGAAATCAGGCGATCGCCCGCGATCCAGCTCGGCGTTCCGCCGAAGCCGAGATTGCCGGCAGTTTCGTAATTGCGCTGGATTTCCGCTGCCACGTCCTTGCTTTCGGCCACCTTGCGGGCGCGCTCCATGTCGAGGCCGACGGCCCTGGCCGTCGCCTCGATGGTCTGCGGGTCGAGCTGTCCGGCTGCGAACATGGCATCGTGGAATTCGGCAAACTTGCCCTGCTCTGCCGCGGCGAGGGCCATCTTGGCCGCTTCCGGGCTATGCGGGCTGATGATTGGCAGTTCGCGGATGACGATGCGCAGGTCGGGGTTCTTCTTCACCAGCTCGATCACGTCGGGCAGGCTCGCGCGGCAATAACCGCAGGCATAGTCGCTGAATTCGACGAGCGTGACCTTGCCCTGGGGGTTGCCCAGCACCGCGCCGGGGAAGGGCGTTTCCACCGATTGGCGGACGCCCGCCAGCTGCTTGCTGCTCTGCTGGTTCTGGAGGTTCTCCATCGCCTGCGGCAGGATCTCGGGATGCTCGAGGATATAGTCATGCACCACGCTCTCGATCGCCATGCGCCCGCCGAACCAGCCGCCGACACCGAGCACCGCGATCAGCACGGCGAAAAATGCGTACTTCATGCCTGTAGCCATTCGTAGATCCTGTCTCGTTGCGGCAAAGCGCGCCGCCGCTTTCTTCGCGCTGTCCTAGCGGCGCTTCTTCTCGCGTTCCAGTTCGGCGCGCGCCTGCATTTCAATATCCTGCGCGCGGATCCAGTCCGGCGTGCCCGTCGGCAGGCCTGCCTCGGCCGCCTGTGCGCTCATCAGCGCCGCATTCATGTTACCCGACAGCACCTGCTGCTCCGCGCTGGCGAGCCGCGCGCGCGGCATATCGCCCTTGGCCGCGTAGATCACGCCGAGCTGGTACCAGGTGAACGGATTCTCGCGGTCGCGAGCCACGGCATTGCGCAGCACCCGTTCGGCCTCCTTGAAGTTCGACGGGTCCTCGGTGGCGATCAGGGCGTGACCGAAGAGGGTGGCGATCAGCGGCTGGTTGCCGGTCAGTTCGGTCGCCTTGCGCAGCGGCGCGAGCGCCTCCTGCGGACGGCCCGATTCCAGCATGATCTGGCCTTCCAGCTCCAGGAAATACGGATCTTCGGGATCGGCCTTGATCAGCGCGTCGGTCTCCGCCGTGGCGAGATCGAACTGCGCGTCCTTGTGATAGGCATAGGCGCGGGCATAGTGGGCGGGAATGGAATTGTCGGTCAGCGGGTACCGGCGCAGGACGTCCTTGGGTTCGGCGAGATAGCCGAACAGCTTCGCCTTCATCCGCATGAACCGCTGCTGCAGCTTGGGATCGTCCGGCTTGGTCCAGGCCGGGTCCTTCTCATAAGTATCCTGCAGCGTCTGGATACGGTCACCGGTGAGCGGGTGGGTGCTGTAGAACTCGTCGCCGTCCTTGGGCCGGTAGCCGTAGCGGAATTCGAGGTTCTGCAGCTTCTTGAAGAATTCGACCGAGCCACGGCCACTTATCCCGGCTGTCGACAGGTACTGCGCCCCGGCAGCGTCGGCCGACGCTTCCTGCGAGCGGTTGTAGGCGAGGTACTTGCCCATGGCCGCCTGCTGCCCGGCCATGATCACGCCCATCGCCGCCTCACCGCCACCGGCCGCGGCAGCAGCCGCGCCAAGGAGAAGCGAAAGCAGCGAGATATTGGTTGCACTGCTCGCACCGAGATTGAGTACCGCGTGCCCGCCGGTCACGTGGCCCAGCTCGTGAGCGATCACGCCCTGCACTTCGCCCGCGGTATCCGCCTCATTGATCAGGCCGCTGTTGACGTAGACGGCCTGTCCGCCCGCAACGAAAGCATTCACCGAAGGGTCGTTGACGAGGACGATGTCGACATTGGCCGGATCGAGGCCCGATGCCTTGACCAGCGGCGTCGCCATGTCCTTGAGCAGGGCCTCGGTCTCCGCATCGCGCAGGATCGATTGCGCCGCAGCGGGCGCAGCCGCCCAGCCCAGCAGGGCCAGAAAGGCAAGGAGCCTCATCAGGGGGACGGCAAATCGCTCTAACGGCATCGTCTCTCTTGAAACCTTTTCGGCCTTAATCCCCGCTGAAGCGCCAGGGTCAGGCCCGTTGTCGCACGGGATGCGCCCAGCCTAGCGGGCACCCGTGCCGTTTCCAAGAGCGGCGCAGGCCATGCACCGGGCGAATGCCCCGACGCGGTGCCTATCCGAGAATCTGGCGAGCGGCGCGGTCCAGAAGCGCCTCGTCGTCGCAGACTTCGCCGAGCAACACCACTTCGCCCGATTCCAGTCGCCGTGCGACGATGACCGTGAACTCGCTTTCGCGGGCGACCTCCTCGATCGGCTTGGGATCGAGGCAACGCAGTCCCTCGATCAGGGTTTCGTGGCGCGACAGCGGCCCGCTGCCCTTGCCGCTTTCCTCGCGGCGCAGACGGCGCTCTTCCCTGACGAGGCCCTTGAGTCCGCCCGGCGCATCGGACAGGAACGCCCCGAGCGTCCCGCATTCGAGGCCGAGGCGGCGGCCATGGGCAATGACGGTCGCGAATTCGGTCAGGCGGGTCTTGTCGTAGTCGCTGCCGAAGACGAGCTTGACCAGCGGAATCAGCGGCGCGCGGTCCTGCACCTTGAGGCCGGCATCCTCCACGAGTTCGGCGAAATCTTCCGGCGCGCCTTCGGCGGCGAGGGCGAAGTCGTAGGCAAGGCCGATCGCCTCGTAGAGAGCGTGGCGCGAACGTTCTTCGCTGCTGCGCGCGAGCATCGCCTGCTCGCGGGCCGAGGCAAGCCAGTCGCCCAGTTCCATCTCGCGATGGACGGACGGCATCGGCGCATCTTCGAAATAGTCCTCGTCGATCTCGTAACCCTCGAGCGACAGGTCCATCCCGGCCGGCCCTTCGACCGGTTCGACCATGCCGAGATCGAGCGGGCCGTCGGCCCAACCGGTCAGCGGCATCGTGCTGCGCAGCATGGCCGGGCGCGATTCGACCGCTTCGTCGATCTGCTTCATCAGCGCATCGGTGCTGGTCTGGTCGGCCAGTTCCTTCCAGTTGATCACGCCATAGATGTGATCGATCTGGTCGTCGTTGCGCGAGAAGGGCAGGAGAATGCCGCGATAGAGAATCGTCGCGCCGCGCTGGTTGACGAATTCCGCCTCGAAACCGATCGGCGCCTGGTTCGCAATGATCTGCATGTAGTGATCGGTGATGCGTGACAGCAATGAGCGGGTGGGGACCTGGCTCAGGGTGCGAATCGCGCCGGTCGTGCCGCATTCGTCGGCCAGTTCCGCGCCGAGATAGACGACCGCCGGATCGTCGACTCCATGGGTAAAGTCGAGCAATACGCTATAGGGTCCGAAATCGCCGAGGCTTTCCGGATCGAGGTCGGCAATGTCCGGAAACTGGCGGTTATCCAGCAGACTCGCCCAGAAATTGTAGGCGCGCACCTGCATGCGCCGTTCATCCTTGCCGATGATGGCGGGCGGCTCCCGGCCGCTGTCCTGTTCGTGGAAGGAGCCCTCCTCGGGCTGGTCCTCTCCAGAAAACTGACCGCGCAAACTGTCCATGCGGAAATCCCCAGCAAGTCGAATTGATCTCCCTTCTGGCGCAACATGGTAAATTAACGCTTAAGTTGCGCCATTGTCTCCGACTGGCGCCTGCAAGCTGCCGCGAACACGCGATTTTTCCTTCTCAGCACATGGCCCGATACCTGCTTATAGCGAGGTACCAATCAATGCATATGTACTGCCTTTAACATGGTACCTTGCATCACACAGTAGCTTGCGATATACACTGGGCATCCGCAGGAGTTGATTCGATGTCCGAAATCGAAATCCAGTTGAAGAAAGGGGTGCTTGGGCTGTGCGTCCTGGCACTGCTGTCGCGCGGTGACAGCTACGCCTACGAAATCGCGAGCCGCATGGCCGACGCGGTCGATATGGGCGAAGGCACGATCTACCCGCTCATGCGCCGCATGCAGTCGGAAGGTCTGGTGACCACTTACCTCGAGGAATCGCCCTCGGGTCCGCCGCGCAAGTACTACCGCATCACCGATACCGGTCGCGAACGCCTGTCAGAACAGGTTGGCGACTGGCGTACCTTCACCGCCGCCGTGAACGGCCTCATCCTCGGCAGTGAAGCGCCGATGGAGGAAGGGGAGACCAGCCATGAAGCGTAACGAGTTCATCAAGCGCCTGAAGGCCGGCCTCAAGGGCATGCCTCAGGAAGACATCGCCGAGATCGTCGCCGACTACGAAGAGCATTTCGACGCCGGCGCCGCAGACGGCCGCAGCGAGGAAGAAGTCGCCGCAGCCCTCGGCAATCCTAGCCGCCTGGCCCGCGAACTGCGCTTCGAGGCCGGTTTCCGCAACTGGGAAAGCGCCCGCTCGCCGTCTTCGGCATGGTCCGCAATCCTGGCCTTCATGGGCCTGGCAACGATCGACATCCTGATCCTGCTGCCGGTCGTCCTGCCGGTCATCGGCGTCGTGTTCGGCCTGTTCGTGGCGGTTCTGGCGATCTTCGTTTCCGGTGGCTTCGTGCTGATCGCCGGACCCTTCAGCGGCTTTCCCGGCGGCTGGCTGGTCGCGATCCTCGCAGGACTGGGCATGATGAGCGCCGCGGTCGCGGCTGGCGCGCTGCTGATGCTGATCAGCATCGGGATCGTCAATGCCCTCATGTGGTTCGGCCGCCTGCACTACCGGGTAATCGAGCCTGCCATCCACGCAGAAGACTGAAAAGACGAAGGAAGGAGAAACTGAGATGCTCAGGAAACTGCTCATCGTATTCGCCAGCGGCGTGATCCTTTCGATCGTCGCATTCGGCTCGGCATGGGTCATCGGCGGTGAGAAACTGCGCAAGGACGTCGCCGAAGGCCATGGCTGGACTTGGACCATCGGCGACGAGGACGAGGACCAGGGGCCCGACAAGACCCGCAAGTTCGCCGTCGAGCCCGGCGCCAAGCTGGCCATGGAAATCCCGGTCCAGCTCACTTTCACCCGCGGCGATACCTCCGAGATGGTCGTCACCGGCCCGCAGAAGATCGTCGACCGCCTGACCTGGGTGGACGGTCGCCTCGGCATCGAGGGCAAGTACCGCTCCAGCCGCGGCATCAAGGTCCGGATCACCGCGCCCGAGATCAACGGCCTCGACCTCGACGCCCCGGGCGACGTGACTCTCGCCGGTCTCGACCAGGAGAAGTTCACGCTGCGCTCGGAAGGCGCGGTCGATCTCGATGCCAAGGGCCGCGTGCGCAAGCTGGTCATCACTTCGGCCGGCGCCGGATCGATCGACGTCGGCGAAGTCGATGCCGAAGACGCCGTGGTCCGCATCGACGGCGTGGGTGACGTCACCGTGGGCGCAAGCAACCTGATCGATGTCGTGATCAACGGTGCAGGCCACGTCAGCCTGGTCCGCAAGCCTGCGACCCTGCGCAGCCAGATCAACGGCGTCGGCTCGGTCGACCACGACTACTGAGAACACCGGAAGGGAGGAGCCTTCCGCCGCCAGGCATCCCCCGGCCAAGCGGCGGTCGATCCACGAAGAAGGCCGCATCGTCATGGGACGGTGCGGCCTTCTTCTGTGAGTCCGTCTGCAGGCGCGCCCGGCGCCCTGGAAACTCAGTGCACCGGTGGATCGACAGGGGGCACGGCATGAACCGGCGCCACCGGCTCGTCGCTCTCACGCGGCGGCATCGCGTTTTCCGGTACCTCGCGAATCTGCATGTCCGGCGTGGCGACGTGTTCGAGATTGCGGGCGGTGACCCGGATCTCGTCGCCGTCGATCAGGATCTCGTTGAAACTCGGCGGGGTGGAGCGGATGCGGCGCGAGAGCGTACCGGCACCGATCATGCGCAGCGGTCCGCGCGCGGTCTGCTGGAGAAGATCGAAAGGATCGTGAATATGCCCGGTCAGGATCGCGGCCACCTTGCGCTCGGCCAGGGCCTCCATCGCCTGCGTCCCGTCGATGGTCAGGCGTTTGCCGCTCGGCGCGCGTTCGGTCAGCGGGTGGTGCGCCGTAACAAGGATGCGCGTTCCGGCAGGATGGGCATCGATGGCGGCCAGAGTCTCCTCGAGCGCCCTTGGTGTCACCCATCCGTTCGACCAGGGAAAACGCCACTGCGCCCGCGTCGCCGTCTTGAGCGGAACGATGGCAAGATCGGGCAGGTCCAGCTGCGCCTCGACCATGCGTTCGATCTTGTGAAACCGCTTGTAGGGCGTGGTAAAACGCTCGAGCAGGTTGAAATAGGGCATGTCGTGATTGCCGACCTCGACCGTGACCGGCACGTCGAGCGCGGAAATCCAGTCGGTTGCCGCCGCGAACTCGCGATGGCGCGCGCGCATCGTCAGGTCGCCGGTGATGGCAACCGCATGCGGCTTTTCGCGGGCAATGCACTGCTCCACCCAGGCGAGAGCGTCGCGGTCTTCCAGTCCGAAATGGATGTCACTGAGATGGAAGAGCTTGATCGGACCGGAATACATGCTCGAGACCTTACCGTGCATCGGCGGTTGCCAACAGGTCTACTTCGCAATTGGCCAGACTGAACTGGTCCGCGGTTCCCCCGTCGAAGGGTTCGCCGTCGATCAACAGGCCCATAGGTTCTCCCTCGGGGCAAACGAGCCGGATGGTTTCGTGAATGCCCAACCGGTCGTGCGGGCCATCGCGAAAGTTTCGATTGAGCAGCGCGATACCCTGCCCGGCGAAATCGCCAAGCGTCTCGGCATAATAGCCTTTTACTTCGAGGCCGGAGTCATGCGGGTTCACGGTGATCGCCGCATAGCCTTCCTCGCGCCCGCAGTCGACACCTTCGCAGACCACCTTGGGTGCGCTTGTGGAATGGGCGATCGCTTCGCGCGTGGCCGTCACGACTTCCAGGATGCTGGACGAGCGGATTGCCTCGCGCACTTCGTTCCAGATCGCACCCGGCCCGGCCAAGACGCCGGTCAGCCCTTCACCATGGCGCGAACGGATGACGCTCGGCCGGACGCGGCGGGCCTTGCCCCTTGCGAGCCTTTCGACGATCTGCGTCGCGGGGACGTCGCCGTGCAGGCGCTTGGACAGCAGGTTCATCGTGCCGCCCGGCAGGACCAGCACCGCGCCGTTCCAGCCATAAGCCCTGGTGACGACGGTATGGGTGGTCCCGTCACCGCCGAACACCAACAGCAGATCCACGCCCTGGGCATCGAGTTCTTCGGGAGTGGGCGCGCTGTCGTCCGGGAAGCGGATACGCCGGGCCGGCGGCATGCCCGCGTTGTCCAGCGCGCTAACCAGTTCGGCAACGGCTTCATCGTCATTGCTGCCGCTCGCCGCGTTACAGACCAGCCAGGTTTTCTTTGCGTTTCCCATGCAGCAAAAAACCGGCCGGCTGCCCCGCGGTTCCCGTCACACCTTGCCGCTGTAGATGAGCCATGCGGAAAAGCCGTTGAGCACGGTGTAGAGCGCATAGACCCAGGCCCAGCCGGAAGACCCCGCCGCGGCCATGACCATCGCGCCCAGCAGCATTGCGAATTCGACGATCAGGCTGAGACGTCCCCCCAGCGGCTGAAAGAACCAGGGCACGTGCGCAAGCATGGGGTGGCCGCTTTCCAGAACAGCCTTGTGCGCAGCGAAGTTGAGTACGCCCAGGCAAAAGACGATGATCAGGCCCACCATTGCCGTCACACTCTACATCGCGCGCAGCGAACTTGCCAGCACATGCACGAATCACAGGGCCGATTCACGGGCCTGAAGGCAGATTACCGGCAGATTGGACGGTTTTTCCGGGGACCGACGCTCGCCGTTCGTCGGCTGCATATGTCGTTCATCCAAGTTGCAGGCCTTTCGTCGAAGGCGAACGACCCGCGGTCGAGGTGCGCGTGAAGCCCGCGGGAATCGGGGGCAGAACAATCTCATCGAGCCGCCCGGAACACTTTCCGCCCCGGCTCAGACCCGAGGAGGAAATCACGATGTTCACGACTACCCCGATCGCCGCCGCCGCACTTCTTGGCCTTGCCCTGACCGCGGCCCCGTCCTTCGCCAGGGACGTCGAGGTCCGCTATGCCGATCTCGACCTGGCTTCGGTCGAAGGCCAGCAGACCCTGGAACGCCGCATCGATCGCGCCGCCCGCAGCGCCTGCGAATACGATCGTTACGACACCGGTTCGCGCATCCACTCGCGTGAGAAGATCCAGTGCTACCGCAAGGCCCTGGAAAGCGCGAAGACGCTGATGGCGAGCAAGATCGAAGCCGCTCGGGAATCGCAGCTCGGCGGCTGAGGCCTATGCCTTCCGAACCAACGAGGTCCCAAAAAAATAAGACCCGGAAAAACGCCTGCGGCGGGCTTTGCGGCCC
>NZ_CCBH010000154.1:0-9205 GCF_001368935.1 Novosphingobium sp. KN65.2 | reverse complement strand
CACCTGACGTGGATGGAGGGTCCCCTTGCGCCCCCCCACCCATCGGGTCCGTCGCAAGAAGCTGACGGACCCGAACTTCCTTGCAGGATGAGGCTTTGCCGTGCTTATCCTCGGCTATGCTTATCGACCACATGAAGGCAATGCCTGGCCATCTCGTTCGGCGGGTACAACAAATATCAACGGCCATTTTCGCGGAAGAATTAGCGGCGTTCGATCTAACGGCGGTTCAACTGGCCGCGCTGGTAGCTGTCGCCGAAACGCCTGATATGGACGCTACCCGGCTGGCCGAACTGATCTGCTTCGATCGCGCCACCATAGGCGATGTTATAGCCCGGCTGGAACGCAAGGGCCTGATTGCGCGCAGTCAGGGTGTGCGCGACAAGCGAACCAAGCTACTTTCCACCACGCCGGCCGCCGCGCCGCTCATTGCAGCGTGTATGAAGCGTGTCGAAGCGGTGCAGGTGCGTCTGCTTGCGGGCTTGTCGGCGGAGGAACGATCTACGTTTCAAAGCCTGCTCACCAAAGTCGTCGTGCACGCAGATTCACTGGACACGACCAAACATGACATTTGACAGTATACTTACAATATAGGTATTGCAGCGGCAGAGAGGACATATGCGCCTGATGTGATTCTTCATCGCCTGCCTGACATCTGAGCATAGGGTGCCGGGGGGCGGTGCATCTCCATCTGCCGCGAAGGCCGCACCTCACAAGAAGCGGCGGGAGAGCCATGGATCATGACGGGCTTCCGAACCAATGACCAGCAAGGCCAATTACGCCGCCTTTACGAGGATATGCGTCCGCAGCATCTCTATCCGCTATGGGAGGTTTTGAGCGGGCTGGTGACGCCCGAGCCCGTCACACGCGCCGTTCCTGCACAGTGGCGATATGCAGATGTTCGCCATCATCTGATGCGCGCCGGCGACCTCATCAGCGCGGAACAGGCTGAACGCCGGGTCATCATTTTGGAAAACCCAGGGTTGGCTGGCGAGTCTGCTATAACGCCGCGGCTTTATGCGGGCCTGCAGCTGGTCCTGCCCGGCGAGGTGGCTCCTTGCCATCGGCATAGCCAGTCTGCGCTTCGTTTCGTGATGGAAGGAGCGGGTGCTTTCACGGCGATCGATGGCGAAAAGGCCGTCATGAGCCGTTACGACCTGATCTTGACGCCCAACTGGCGTTGGCACGACCATGGCAATCCTTCGCCCGATCCAATGATCTGGCTTGATGGTCTGGACATTCCCACCGTGCGCGCTCTCGATGCCCAGTTCGCCGAGAAGCTCGCAAGTGCGCAATATGCCGAAACGCTGCCCCCGGGCACGACGCGGAGGCTCTATGGCCGGTCGCTCCGTCCGCTGCGCTCGCCCGGAACAGGCGACGCGGTGCCGCGCGAGCCCATGTTCCACTATCCCTATGCGGAATGGCGGGATGCGCTGGATGCGATGGCGCGGATCGAAAAGCCCGATCCCCATGTGGGCCACGCTTTGGAGTTCCGAAACCCCGCCACCGGCGGATCCGTGATGCCCACGATCTCCGCGCAGGTCCGCCTTTTGCCTGCCGGGTTCGAAACGTGCGCCCGGCAGTCGACGGAAAGCGCGGTGTTCGTCGTGGTGTCTGGTACTGGCGAGGCGGAGATCGGCGGCGAGACTTTTGTTTTGTCGGAACGCGATGTGCTTGTGGTCCCGACCTGGAAGCCGACCCGCTGGCGCGCCGACGGTGACCTTGTGCTGTTCGGCTTTTCCGACCGAGTGGTTCAGGAAAAGCTCTGTCTTTATAGGGAGTGTCTTGGATGACATTGGTTTTTGAGCCGCAACGCCCGGTTTTGATCCCGACCGTCGGCGACGGTCATTTCCCCGTCCGGCGGTTGTTCTGCATCGGCCGCAACTATGAGGAACATGCGCGCGAGATGGGCACGGCGCCGGATCCGGAAGCGCCGTTCTTCTTCACCAAATTTGCCGAAACGGTGGTCGGCGATGACGCAACGATTGCCTATCCGCCGGGCACCGCCAATTATCAATATGAAGTCGAACTGGTCGCGGCGATCGGGAAAGGCGGCCGCAACATCCGCGTGGAAGACGCGCTGTCCCATGTCTGGGGCTATGCCGTGGGTCTCGACATGACCCGGCGCGACCTCCAGATGGAGGCGCGTGGCAAGGGGCGGCCTTGGGATGCGGGCAAGAATTTCGAACAGTCCGCGCCGGTCGGTGTTCTGACGCCGGCCCAAAGCTTTGGGTTGCCGACGCGTGGCCGGATTGAACTGAAGGTCAACGGCGAAGTCCAGCAGCAGGGCGATCTGGGCGATCTCATCAATCCGGTCGACCGTCTTCTCGCCTTCCTGTCTGGCCTTTATACGCTCGAGCCAGGCGATCTGATTTACACCGGCACCCCCGCGGGCGTTGGACCGGTCGTGCCGGGCGATGTGATGGTCGCGACTGTCGAAGGCCTCACGCCCTTGACCGTGACAGTCGGGCCGCCGCAGCCATGAGCGATGCCGTCCGGCTACACGGCTTTTTCCGTTCAAGCGCGTCTTGGCGTGTCAGGATCGCCCTGCATATGAAGGGTGTCGCCTATGAGCAGATCACTTACCGCCTCCGCGCGGGGGAGCAGCGCAGCCCGGCCTATCTGACCGTGAATCCGCAGGGCCTTGTTCCTGCGCTGGAAATTGACGGACTGCTGTTGACCCAGTCGCTCGCCATCATCGAGTATCTGGATCAGACCCGTCCTGGATCGCCTCTGTTGCCCTCGGGGGCAGCGGAGCGGGCGAGGGTGCGCGCGCTGGCGCTTGCGATCGCGTGCGACACGCATCCGGTCCAAAATCTCAAAGTTCTGCTTGCGGTGCAGGCACTAGGCCACGATGAGGCTGCGTCTAACGCCTGGGCCCATCGCGTGTGTGAAGAGGGCCTCGCCGCCTATGCCGCGATGGTGGAGAATAGTGGCGGCGCGTTTAGCGCGGGCGATCAGCCAAGCCTGGCCGACCTAGCGCTCGTGCCCCAAATCGCCAACGCAAGGCGTTTTGGCGTCGATATTCGCTGGCCTCGTCTGGTTGCCATCGAACGTGCCTGTATGGCTCTGCCGGCCTTCAGCGAAACTGCCCCGCAACACCAACCGGATTTCATCGCATGAGCGCGACCAGCAACGCGGAACTGGGCACTGTCTATGGCGGCACCGTTCCCTCCACGATCGATGGCGCTAAGCTGGAGCTTTGCCATGCCAGCCGGATTCTGTCGGCCACGGGCGTCCTCGACGCCTTCGGCCATGTCAGCTGCCGCAACCCGGAAAACCGAGATCACTTCCTGATGTCGCGGCGCATGGCGCCCGGATTGGTCACAGTCGCCGATATTTTCGAGCATGACGCCGAGGCCAACGGCGTGGCAGAACCGAACAAGTCCCTGTTCCTCGAGCGTTTCATCCATTCTGAAATATACCGGCTGCGTCCCGATGTGGTCAGTGTGGTGCACAGCCATAGTCCCAAGGTGCTGCCATTCACCGTTGTTTCCGAAGCGCGACTTCGTCCCCTGTCCCACGTCTGTGGCTTCGTACAGGGGACGGGCGCGGCGTTCGACATCGCTGAACATGACGGCCACGGTACCGACCTTCTGATCCGCACGCCGGAACTTGGCAAGGCCTTTGCTGAGCATATGCGCGGTTGCTGCGTCGGGCTGATGCGCAGCCACGGCTTCACGACGATCGGTGTTTCCGTCCGTCAGTCTGTCTATCGGGCTATTTATACCGGCGTAAACGGGGCGCTCCAGATGGATGCGATGCGGCTCGGCGAACCGCGCTACATGACGGCCGAGGAAGCTGCTGCTTGCGAGGACACGACAAACGGACAGATCGATCGCGTATGGGCGCTGTGGGAACAGCAACATGGCTACGTACCGGAAACGCGGGGCTGATCCCGGCCCGGCGAGGAGAATGTAACGATGCAATTGACCGGAAACACTCTGCTCATCACCGGCGGCGGAACCGGCATAGGCCGGGCCTTTGCCGAGGCCTTCCATCACCTCGGGAACAAGGTGATCATTGCCGGACGCCGCCCCGCCGCACTCGACGCCGTCATGGCCGCAAACCCCGGAATGGAGGCGGTCGAGTTGGATATAGCCGACCCTGCCAGCATCGACGCTGTTGCTGCTGACGTTCGCGCGCGCTTTCCCGGCTTCAATATGCTCATCAACAACGCGGGCGTCATGATGATGGACGATGCAGGCGGCGCAATCGACAATGCGACGGCGATGACCATGGTCAACACCAACTTTCTGGGCGCCGTGCGCATGTCGTCGGCCTTTGTCGAGACGTTGAAGGCACAGCCTTCGGCCGCGATCGTCACCATCACATCGGTGCTGGGCTTCGTGCCCTTCGCCCGCGCGGCCGTCTATTCGGCGAGCAAGGCAGCGCTTCACGCCTATATCATGGCCCAGCGACATCGTCTTCGTGATACGCCCGTTTCGGTCATCGAGATCATTCCGCCTCGTGTCCAGGTCGATCCGGACGCGGGCACGGGTGATGTTTCGTCAATTCCGCTAGCGCGGTTTATCGATGACGCAATGGCGCTGCTGGGCACTGATGCGGAAGAAATCGTCGTCGACGAGGCGCGCTCCATGCGTGCAAATCCCGGTCCACGCGAGCATGAATTTGTGACCCGCCTCAACAGCATGTTGGAACGGGCGCATATCGAATGAAAAGAGGGGGAAGGGCTGACGATGTTGCCCTTTCCCCCTCTTATGTCGAGCCTGTCAGGATAGTGCGGCGATCACCTCTTCGCCGGTCATGATTTCCGCGAAAAAATCACCGAGCGACTTCAAGGCGTTGGCATGAAATTCCGGGGTGCTTGCAGAGCAGCCATCGGACACCACGATAGCGCGAAGTCCCCTGTCGTTTGCGTCGCGGGCTGTCGATTCCACAACCCGCGCCGTCGAACAACCGGTGATGACCAGGCTTTGCGCCTTTACCGATTGAAGGATGACTTCCAGATTGGTGTTGTAGAAGCTGCTGACGCGGTTGCGGACGATGATGAAGTCGCCATCCTGCGGTGCTAGTTCGTCGATGACTTGCGTGCCCGGGGTGTTGGCGACCAGGACATTATACTGGCTTAGCTGTCCGCGCATGGCGGGCAGGGCATCGAGGAAATCCTGGCGGAACCCGATGCAGGAATAGATGACGGCAATTCCGTTGGTGCGCGCCCAGTCGATCAGGCGACGGGTTGTCGCCACCATCCGGTGGGCTTGCTCGTCATGGCCGTGCATCTGCATGATATCCTTCTGGATATCGCAGATAATGAGCGCGGTTCCTTCCTTCATCCTCCAGCCTTTCTGTCCTGATTTACGGGGTGCAGGATACTAGGGATGTTTGCTGCACCGGTATTGATAACGCGGAAAAAGCTTTTGTCGGCAACGTGGCCCCGACAAGAACGGGCGGCCGCTTCAGGCCGCGATGATCGCCTCCGGCGCGGGGAAGTCGAAATCCTTCGGAAAATCGATGATCTCGACCACGGTTCCGATGTCTCCTTCAGTCCCGAAATAATGGAAGCGGACCTTGTGCATCCAGACGCCGCTCTGGATGATGTCGTATCCGCGATCCAGCAGCATCTGTACCTGCCTGTCATAATCGACATGATCGCAGTCGAACGCGAGATGTTGGACCCCGTCGCCATGTCGCGCGAGAAAGTCGGAGTAGATCGACTGACCGCTGATCGGCTGAATGACCTCCCAGGTCAGATCTCCGACCCGTGCCAGCCCCATTCTAAAAGAGCAGGCCTCGGTCGGGGTACCCCGATAGCTGAACTCAGTCATATTGGATGGGCCGACGTTGTACACCGCCCAAGGTCCGATCCCGAGTTTCACCATCCTTGAGATGGATCGCTCGAAATCTTCAGTGATGACGGCTACCTGGATCAGCTTCCCCAGGAAATAGCCGGGAAGGCCCTGTTGGTTTTGGTTGCTGTTCATTGGCGAGGCTCCTGTATTCAAATGGTCTTGGGCCGCGGGCTGGCAAATCCGGGAAGGCCAGCCATCTGGCGGCCCAGATCCTCATATGCCGTCTCGATATTGGTCTGCGCGTGCAGGCTCAGAGTCGTTGCATCGCGCATGATGCGCTGGAGTGGGCTATGTCGATAGATGGAGGACGCGCCGCCAGCGCGAAGCGCCAGGTCAGCTATCTCTTTCGCTGTCATGCAGATCAAAGCTGTCGCTGCGCGCAGCTTTGCAACCGCCAGGGGCGTTGGAGGGATGCCGTCGCGGGCGTTGCCCTCCACCTGTTCGGCGGAATGTTTGAGAGTCGCCTCGCACGCGTTGAGCTTTGCCCACATCTCGGCGAGCTGAAGGTGCGTGATCGGCGCCTGCAACTGATCGGCATAGGTGGTGAAGGTGATGCTGCGGCCCGTGGCCCTCCTCTGTAATTCCTCGATCGCGGCGCGGGCGAGACCTACGGCCAGCGACGCTATTGTGATCGGCCCGAGCTGAGCGAAACTCACCTTATAGAGCAGCCCGGCGGGCTCCGGCGCCGCACGGATTCCCGCAAAAAGAGCGGCGGTCTTCAAAATCCGGTGATCGGGTACGAAAATTTCCTCGGCGATGCTGATCGAGTTGCTGCCCGATCCCTGCATGCCCATCACATCCCAGTCGTCGATGATTTCTATCTGCTCATGGGGCACCTGACAGGTCACCGACTCTCGTCCACCGTCGTCGGTTTCCACCATCACGCTCAAGATGTGAAAGCGGGTGTGGTGACATCCACTGCACCAGGCCCATTTCCCTCGGATCATCAGTCCGCCGGCGACGCGCCGACCCAAGCCCGGCGCGAAATTGTTGATTGCGCCAGATTGCAGCGGCCCATCCCAGCCAGACCGGAATAACTCCTGCTGGAACTGATGGGGATAGATCGTTACCGGATGCACACCCGTTGTCGTCAGCCAGGCTACCCAGCCCGTCGAGCCGCAGCCGCGCGCGATCTCCGAGAAGACAGGATAGATCTGGCTGGGATCCAAAGCGAAGCCGCCATATTCGACCGGCAACGCCATCCTGAACACTCCGGCATCGGCAAGTTCGCGGATCGATATGTCAGGGACACGGCCAAGCCGCTCTGTTTCCGTTGCGCGTTCACGGAAACGTGGCACGAGCTGCGCTACATCATCGAGGATTCGTCGCGCAACTTCGGCCGAGCCGGCGAGATTTGTGGCGTCGATGCCGTCTTCCATTGTGATTGGAGCATCGGACATGAAAATATCTCCCATGTTATGGCGATCCGTCCGGTCGGTCTTCGCCGAGATCCTCATCAAAGGGCAGGCCGCCGGCTCGCGCGGATTGCAGGCCCAGCAGCACAGCGATCGCTTCCGAAGCAGCGAGACCCGCCTCTTCACCGGACAGCCCACCCAGATCCTTGAGCGCTTCCCAGCCTTGGGCGCTGCATATTGAAAGCAACACCGCCGCCCGCCGGCGACGTGTCCCGTCATCCAGATCCGGCAAGGCTTCGTATGAGCACGCCAGCATCGCGGCCTGTCTTGAGGGATTGGTTAGTTGGCTGGTTTGTCGTGCCACCTCGGAATGGAGTGCAGCGCGCACCAGTCCCTCTCGTTGATCAAGGTTCGGAAAAATTCTTCGCGGCATCTGAACGAGGTCGGCCACGGAAACCGGATTCCCCTGCATCTGCATCCGCGCCACCACTCGTGGCCAGACCGCCTGGTCCAGCAACTCACGGGAAGGAAAATGCCGATAGACCGTGCGGGCCGCAACGCCTGCGCGCGCACCGATGTCGGCCGTAGGCACCGCGATGTCCATGGTCTCTGCCATCAATTCAGCCGCAGCCTCCAGGATCCGCTCACGCGTGAGGTCTCGGTGGACCTGACGGATCGGTGTCACTTGTTCTGTCATTATGTCACCTCGATTGACATTAGTTTTGTTTGCGGTCAAGCTCCCTATTATCCGCAGATCGGATCGCGTCGCAAAATCACGCGAAGGGACGGTCGGACTGGTGCGGGCAATACTGCGGCCCGGCGAAGGGAAAGGATAAGCCATGGCTAGAACGGCACTCATCGTGAACGATATACAGAAGGATATTCAGGCCGCTTTCGGCGATACGGACCTGTTTCGCCAGATGGTCACCAATGCCGTCAGATTGATTGCTGCCGCTAGGTCGGCCGGCATTCCCGTTATCTATTCGCGATTGGGCTTCCGGTCCGATTATCTCGACGCGTCTCCGCTCCATGCGCCGATGATGCGGCAGTTCCAGATTTTACAAAGAGATACGCCCGGTGACGATTTCGTGGACGAGCTGACGCCGAAGGACGGCGATTTCATCATCACTCGCCGCCGGGTCAGCCAGTTCTATCAGACTGAACTGGAACTGGTGCTTCGTGCATTGCAAGTCGATACGGTCGTAATCACGGGCTGCTCGACCGACCATTCAGTCTCGTCCTTCGCGCGCGACGCCTCGGACCGCGACCTTAACGTGACAGTGGTGAGCGACGCCTGCTCTCCCAGCAAACCGCATTTCCAGGAGCCTGCCCTCGCTATGATCGCAGACTTCTTCGGCGACGTCGCCCCGACGGATGAAATCCTGAAACGCTTCTCTGCGCCGCCATCCTAAGCGCGCTTCGATCTGATCTGATGGCAGATACACGCTGCGGCGGACGTGATGTCACTTTTGGACAACCGGTAGTTCATTTCTGAAAAAGTCGTGCTCAGCCAGGAGCGGTAGAAAGGTAGAAAGAATTATAAATTAGGGAGAGGGTAGTGAGGATAATGAAGAAGCATGTCGTGTGCGGTATCAGCCTAATCGCCATGACGACTGCGGTGCATGCTCAGACAGAGAGTTCGCCTGCCAAAGCCGAAGATAATCAGGGTATCGCCGATATCGTCGTCACGGCTAACCGGCTCCAGGAAAATGCCTAGCGGGCTGCGCTGTCAATACAGGCTGTATCAGCCCAGGAAATCACTCGAGCCGGCGTCTCGCGGCCTGAAGATATAGCCAAGCTGGCTACCGGAGTGACCGTTGGCACGGGCGACAATGTGCCGCAGATCTACATTCGCGGGGTCGGCAACTACGCGACTAACAACTATGCCGAGAGTGCGATCGCAATGAACGTCGATGGCGTTTACGTATCTCGCGGCTGGGCGGCGCGAGGCGCCTTTTTCGACCTTGCGCGTGACGTGCTCCCCTGATTGTTACCAGTCAGAGGTAGAGTCCTGCTCCTTCTGAGCCTGGCCCCTTTTCT